>JAOUMY010000006.1 GCA_029881255.1 Gammaproteobacteria bacterium
GGTGTTGCTCATAATATCCTCATGGCCGTTGTGAAACGATGAGGGAATTCTAAATGGGGAGTACTATTTAAAGAAGGACGTCACGAAATGAACGGTTACGGTGAGCATACGTTGACAGCAAAGGCCACGGATGCGGCGGCGAACACTAGTACCTCGTCACCATCAATCAAGGTTTTTATTGATTTCACAGCACCTGCGGCACCGGTAATCACCAGTCCAAGCACAGGCTCAACTGTCAACACCGATACGCCTCAGATCCAGGGTACAGCAGAAGCAGGCAGCGTAATACGTCTCTATAATAGCGACGGCTCTACATTAATCGGTACCGCTACTACGAATGCGAGTGGTAACTGGAGCCTGACCACTATTGCGATAGCTTTAGGCGCGCATAACCTGACAGCCACCGCCACCGATAGCGCCGGCAATACCGGTAACACTTCATTGGTCCTAGACATCACTGTCAGTACTCCGGTACCCGATGTGGCCGCGTTGTTTTCAGCTGCACCTAATTGGAATGACTACGTGCGTGCCGCCGATCCTGCAACAGCCTGTGATGGCAGCGAGGGTGGTGCGTATTCTAGCTGCCTGCACGGCGGCGAAAAACGCTCAGTCGAGATCACCGGCTACACTAGCTGCGCTGGACTTAGCGCAAGCGACGCGCTTGGTGTCTTTGACTGGTTCTGTGACGACTCCAGTAACCCGGTACGTATGATCTCCAGCGGGCTGCGCTCGAGCACCTTTATGCAAGGAGCGAGTAGCAGCGAAGCGACAAACAAACTCATTGATACAACTGCACACTTTATAACTGACGGCGTGCGCAGCGGCGATATAGTCATCAATGTCAGCAGCTTTGACTTGAGTACAGTCGTGAGTGTTGACAGCGAAACGGAACTTAGTCTTGACAGCGACATCTTTGTCTCTGGCAATAGTTACAACATCGCACGACAATTCTTTCTTTCCGAAATGATCGACTTTGCCACACTTGAATGGAAGCCCAACGCTGTCACTGTAAAACTTGCGGGAAATACACTTTTCACAACGACCTCAAGCAAGTGGTATAGCAACCCCATCGTGGAAGACAATGATGGTGGTGAATTGGCGGCAGAAGGAGCCGTGTATGTAGTCACCACCGACCCGCTTGCCAATTACAACATAACAGCAAACAAGATCGCGCTTGTTGTTCAACCAGACGTATCGCTGACCGGAGCAGGTAACAGCTCTAACACACTACTCGCTGATTCGCGGAACTTTCTATGGTTAGAAGGAATAATTAATGCCCCAGGGAACCGCGTCGCTGTGTCGCTGTCTTTCACTAAATTTTCTGTACTGAGGAATTTAGAGGCGAATGGCACCAATACGTTAAATCAGGACACCGGTATTTTTATCGTTGACTCAAGTAGTAACCATCTTTCCTTTGTGACGGCAGATAATAATTCTTATCAAGGGATACTGCTACGTCGGTCAACCGACAATGTATTGTCACTCGCGCAGCTAATCAATAGCGCTAGTGGAAATGGTCTCAAGATTGAAACAGCGTCTAGCGGAAATACCGTCAGCAACCTATTCGTATTTGACAACGATAACAATGGAATCCGCATCGAAAACTCATCAGACAATTCGCTAAACAATATTTATGTTGCCAATAGTGGCCAAAATGGGCTGTCTATTTACAAGGTTGACTTCAGCACATTTAGCAACATCACCGTCGACAAAAGCCTGGACTTCGGCGTTCGAATTGATAGCTCCACCAACAACACACTATCTGACGTGCTCGTAAGCAACAGTCAAATCGATCACGGAATTTCCCTGGTCTTCGGCTCAAACTTCAATACACTCTCTCGAGTCCAGTCGATCGGCAACGGGACTCACGGAGTACATGTCAATGACTCGTCAGGCGTGAGAATAACTGATGTGCAATCTTTTGGAAACAAGCGGGGAGTAACAATTACTAGCGGCTCGGGCATCATATTAGACAACGTGATGTCGGCCAATAACTCTAATGCTGGCGTTCAGCTTAGCCAGCTATCCAACAGCTTGGTTTCGAATATAACCTCGGTAAACAACAATCGGGGATTACGCCTTAACAGCGCAGACAACAACGTTATCAGTAATGCGACACTGGCGAACAACGTCTTAACCGGATTGGACCTGGATTACTCACATAACAATGTCATTGGCAATGTGGCTATAAACAATAACGGTGAACAGGGTGCGTTACTGGTCTGGTCACAGAACAACACCTTATCGAATTTCGCCACAGCGCATAATGGACTTGCTGGCGTAGAGCTGCAAACCAATGCGCAAGGTAACTATTTTACAGGTGAACTCAAGTTCGGGAACAACGACACCGTAGGGGTTGGGTATGACTGTCTCGTAGATGCGGAATCGAGCAGCGGCGATCTACAAGACGACACAATAGCTGACGATGCCACCCACGAAGGGCTCTGCGTCGCGACGGGCAGTTCCGACTTTAACTCGACTACCGGTATTGTCCTGACTTCTTCTTTCACCGCAATGGTTACTACAGATACTGAAAACTATTCTCCACACGTCGATGGTGAAATTGACTTCTCCGGCATTAACGACTGGCTGAACTTTGAGCATGAATATCGTACCTGGGGCATTAATCAGGGTCCTTGTGTGTCAGGCCTAACTTGCCAAATACGAGACTGGCGATTGCTGCAAAGCGACAGCGTGTTACGCGCCTCACTTGATCTTCCTTCTCCAGCCATAGGCACTGCCGTGCACCAGTGGTCGAACACGTCGACAACAACGTTTCTACGAAATGCTGTGGAAATTTCCAATGACGGTAGCGGCAACGACAACGGTTTGTGCGAGTCAGACGAAGTCTGCCTTTACACCCCGAACATCGCCAGTTACCAGGGGCATGGCGAAATCGTTTCGCATGGCCTTGTGTCTGTTGGTGGTGTAAACAATGTCAGTCTGATGAAATATAGTACCAATGGAAACTAGGACGATGGTTTGACGACAGATCATTTGATATTGCGCTAAACCTCATTCGTTTGATCTCTATAAACGAAAGAGATGTGATAATAATCGGATTTCCAGCAGCATAACGAGTCTCTAAAATATATCGATTTCACCGGTTTCAACATCAGCTACGATACTACCTTCCTTGACCAGAGTCTCAAAATTGTAGACTGAATTTCGTCCGTTCTCTTTTGCGTAGTAAAGTGCCTTGTCGGCTCGTTCCAGTATGATCGGAGGGTAGTCTTGCTCGGTAATTTTAGCGTAGCCAATGCTTACGGTCACTGTACCCACCATAGGGAATGAATACGTCTCCATGGTATTGCGAAAACGGTTGAGTACGTTCGCCGCTGTTTCCATTGGTATAGGAGCAAGCACGACGATGAACTCTTCTCCACCAAACCGAAATAGTAAATCGGATGACCGAAAACACTTCTTCATTTGTTGTGACAATGTCAAAATCACTTCGTCACCATACATGTGACCAAATTGATCGTTAACCCGCTTGAAATGATCGATATCCAGGATAACCAGCCAGGCACTGGAATTATCATGTAACTGGCGAAGATTTCCTTCACAATCATCTTCAACTTCTTTTTTCTGGTTGATTTCCTGAAGTTGCAGTAAGCGTTTTAGTTTGTGATCAAAGCTACGACGGTTCAACAACCCGGTTAGCTTATCTCTCTCACTCTTATCCATAACCACCATAAAATTATTGTAAATATTGGTAAGTCTCTCGATAATCACATGGTATTTGGATAAGTTTCTCTCACTGACTAACGATATAATCCCTAGCACACTACCTTCACGAAAAATCGGGTAGATCAATCTATAGCGACCACCCTCAATTGACATATTCACAGGCTTAACCGTTTTTGCACATTGCTGTATTGCGCTATCAGTCTTTACTGGTTTCTTTCGGTCAGACCAAATCAGGCAATTACCCTCGCCAGATCTCGCCTCTACCCGTTCAAGTTCTTCCGCTATGTGGTACTTACCGTTGCGCGCAAAATTCAATAGTGAAACAGAGGAAACAGAAGTGAGATCGATAAGGATATTTACAAATGAACGATTCAGCATGTCGACATCGCGCTGCGAAGTCATATCGATAATATTGTCGAGTATCCTAGCCTGCATATTGTATACTTCAGTGTTATCTACGCGGGATACGGAATTGGTCCGCGGAAAAATATTGTCCGTCGGCACTGTTGTTTGGGAAAAAACTACACAAACTATGGACGACAGACACAATCTTTTACAAACCCAGTGATATTCAATCAAAATCCGAAGGCCTGTTTACCTTTCTTATAACGTGTTCAGAGACGTAATTCTTGAATATACGTAAGATCAATTTTGTTAAAAAGTGAATAGTAAATTTTCAAATGCAACGTTTTGAGTAGGGAAGCAGGAAGAATGGAAAGGATCGAACTGTGATTGTTCCAAGCGTTTCAACAATCTCTCCGATCAAGTTGGCGAAGACGCTTGTTGAAAATACTACGGTAATTGTGGTGGATGCATTTATTGTCTATCCTCGTGAAGACTATCGATGTCACTCCCTGTTGACTAAGTCGCGTTTTACAAAACCAGTACGACATAGAAGATCAACTTCAATTAGTGTTAGTCATTCACGTGTGCCGACACCAGAATATTCCTGGGCGTAATTTCGCTTGTACAAAACTCCGAAACATTCACCTTGTATCCTTTGGATTCAAGAAAAGTCGCCATATCGAACACCATCCACAATTCGATCGCACGTCTAAATAGTTGCCGCAGCAGGCTCAGTCGCATGACTTCGCCTTGCCGCTGCCAGGCCAGTTTTTCTATCGCTTGCCAATCGGTATCCCCAGCCAACTCATCGCCCTCGCGCTGTGCCAGTTTTTCACAGAACGCTTCAAATGACAGTTTTAGCCACGGTTTATCAATAGGTCGAATATTTTGAAATGCCACATCGGGATACTGTTGCCTGCGCAACATCTCGTATCCCAGTTTCCAGGCCATTTCCTTGTCGCGCAATACGAGTTGCGCATGTGGCGCAGTTTCGCTGCCGGTAACAGCGAGGCGCATATCGTCACGACTGAGTTTTAATGCCAGATCTTTGTTAAAAGCTATATAGCTATCATGACGACCAAGATGGTAGCAACAAGGGGCGATGTCCAGTGCTTTGGTCGTCGCTGATTGTGCGCCATGTATCAGTTGGCGATGCAGATCACCACATGCATGTAATGCAAGAACGTGTTTACCGTTAAGGTGCTTGAGCGTGCGACTATCAAGCGCATCCTCGACATGAAAAATCTGCTCCACACCCGCGCGGGCAGACAATCGTTGTCCCTCTTCGCACAAGACCTGATTCCATTCAACAGTCTCTACACGCTGTTGCCACAGTTTTCCAAGAGTGCGCCCGAGGTGGCCTTTGCCACCACACCACTCGAGCAGTGTCGTCCCTGTGTTTGTTAGCGCATGGCTGAAACGTTCGATTTGACGTTTTTTTCGTCCTGGGACTTCCCATCCAAACTGTGCTTCGTTCAATTCGTTAACTGAAACTGCGGACCTGGGTATAGCACACAACACGGTGAGTTTAGCCAATTCAGGAATATAGCGCGTCACCTGAGAAAGCAAAGCAGTAGAATCTTGTCCCAGGCGCGTGAGTGTATCATCGTCAAGACCGAGCAAATATGCGCTAAGATCTGGATAGTATTCACACCACACGGGACGCATCTCCCGATACGGCTGAGGTCGCCACAACTCCGCATGGCGAATCAAAAAGTCATCCAGATCAAGAAGACGTGTTTTCAATTGGGACTTTCTCTAAATCGGAATCGCTATTATAAACCAGCTTTCCTGCCCTACCAGAGCCCGTAGGTAGTCATAGGGCAGTGTTCCGAGAATCTACTCGCTGACTACTGAAAGTCTGGAGCAAGCACTTACCCGCGCCGGATTTCTATTGAGAATAAAGTGCAATTCAGCTCAGAAATCGGGGAGTACACATTGTTCGCGAGAAAATAAGAAATATTTGCTTTTTAAATCAAAACGGTTTAAGAATCCTGCTCAAAATCTCATTTGGACTGATCAGGAGAAGGACGGGGTTTGCCAACCCCTGCCGCTGTCGATATGAAATCAACCGACAACAAACTGGACAAAATTGTTGAACAGGCCCGACGCGATCGTGAGAAACGCGAACAAGGTTATCGGGAACAAGCTCTGAAGATGTTTCCGCACATCTGCGGTCGCTGCACGCGGGAATTCCATCGCGCAAATCTGCACGAACTCACCGTACATCACCGAGACCACAATCACGACAATAACCCACCCGATGGAAGCAACTGGGAATTATTGTGCGTTTATTGTCATGACAACGAGCATCAACGGCAGCTGGAAGCACAGAATGGCGCGACAGCAACTACAAAGAAGAGCACATCAGCCGCAACACACAATCCCTTCGACAAACTGAAGGATATGCTTAAAGGCAAGGAATAACGGTATTTTGCATTGCGCGTATTAATATGCAGCACAAAATACTGTTAATTATTTTCAGTGACACGAATTAAATCAATTGAAAGCAACGCTAGTCTAGAGGAATCATCAAGACTGACGTCGCAGCAACATCAACGCGCCACCAGCGAGAAGGTATAACGTACCTGGCGCAGGAACCGGCGTTGGTGTAGTTCCGGGAGTAACATTTGCAATATATCCCGGACGATCATTTATCGTCGCAAAATTCGCGGCATTCACGCTAATCATGAGTTGCATGGGATTACAGTTTACGGAAGTCATTAACGTGCCATCGGGATTGGTTCCGATAATTTGGGTTTCGCAGGTATCGTATGCCCACTCAGTGTATAACTGACCGTTCGGCGCATCGTCAGGAAGCACGCCGCTGCTGTAATAGTAGTTACCCATACGAGCAATATCATCCACCACGCCGCCTGTCCCGTCGCTAATCTGTAATATTACCTCCGACAAACCTTCGGCATATACGCCATCAGTATCGTTGACGACATTCAGGTCAATTGCATAGTCAATCATTGCAGACAAGACACCGGTTCCATTGACTTCCACTGTCCAGCTCACATATGCAGTCGCTCCACCACCCTGGCTTAACTGGGAAAGATAGATATCCGTCCCCATTTGATTGTTCTCATCCCACAAAAAACCTGCGTCCCAGGTTGGCAAAGAACTGGAACGACCAGTGACTGCCCCTAATGTGCTGGTGATAGTTGGTGTCGTGTCGCCGCTAAACTCGGTAGGATCTGCAACATCAACGTCGAAACCACCTGCAGCGGTATTCAATATAGCTGCGGTTCCTGTATCGCTCACCGAAAACTGGTTTAAGTCCAAAAAAGTAGAACCTTCTACCAGCGGAAAGGCATGTACCACTGGTATGGCGAAAATAGACAAGCCAAGTATGGCAGACTTGTATGCGATAGATTTGCTAAGGTGCGACATCAATCCCTCTCTTATGGAAAACATATGCAACGACATAAAGTGGGATAGCGTGACGAGATCCCTATTCTTGATTTTATGTGCGTAGGAATTGTCCCTGATCGAGGTTTAACAAGTCAAACAGTGATTCCTTATATGCAACTCCGATTAGGCATGACTAAACGTTTTCAATCGATAACTCATCTAGCACAGCAGTTGTAAGCCGCTCAGTTCGCTAAGTTAAATTGCGCGTGCAAGCTGCGCGACATATATCTGCGGAATATATTTGATAATTCTACTGTCAAAGCATCCTGGTCTTATCCGAAAACAGTGGTCTGTCCCCTCACGCGACTCAATACGGCAAGATTAGTAGTTGGCTTGCAAGCGCAAACCCGCATAATGCAACCAGGCAAAATTGTAGACCACATCAACATCCGCTCCACCTTCGACGGTGCGATACCCTACCCCCATAGTCCAGTTCTTGTGCAGGCGATATTGAACAAACATACCAAAATCGATGGCGTGTCCATACTTTGAACCTATCGCATCTATGTCGCTTTGTATGTGCCACTGTTTATTGAAACGCATTTCACCAGCGAGATGTCATAAAGGCACAAATCCAAGATCAGGAAAACTACTTTCCACTGCACCTTGCTTCAAGGCAATATCGGCGTGGCGAATTTTTGCGGTAAACCCCGCGTCCCACGACCACATCAGGATCCACACGCTGCGCATATTGAACACCTTTCAACTATCGATGCTTCAATACAACACACGACAAAAGTGCTATCTAGATAGAAAAGAAGTGGTATTGTCACAACGTGTTTTCGGCAAAAAACTAACTTCCGTTCAGACAAGTACAGAACTTACCCGCACCACTCCGCTACTGAAATAGCTCCCGTTCTTGTTTCGCGCGCTGAAGAATGTGTTCGATAAGCAAACGTGTTTTATTGGGCAAGTTTTCCCGCCGTAGGTAAATCAAATGAAAGGGTGCCTCTTCTCCCTGATACTCAGGTAACACACGCTGCAAACGACCGTTTTGAATATAAACATTGGCAACCATTGCCGGGACCAGGGCAATACCGGCAGCATACGACACCGCTTCGAGCACAGACGTCATATCATTGAGGATAAGTCTTGCTGTTATCGGCACATCAACAGTGTTGCCTTTGTTTTGTAATTTCCAGTTGTAATTAGAAAGACTGCGCGAATACACAATTGCGGGTATGTTGCAGAGATCTGAAACGCTTTCTATTCGATGTTGCTGTAATAATTCCGGGCTGGCACACACAATTCTTGGCGTCGTTGCGAGCGGGCGACTGACCAGCGTCGAATCTCTCAAGTACCCCACGCGTATCGCGACATCAAAACCCTGCGCCGCCATGTTTTGTTCTTCATCACTTAAATTGACATCGAGTACGATTTCGGGAAATTGCACGCAAAACTCAGCTAACCAACGCGACAGAAAAATACGCCCGGCTGTAACCGGAGCCGTAATGCGGATAGTCCCGCGAGGCTGTGACGAAATATCCTGCGATAAATCCTGAATGAGTCGCTGTTCTTCTGCCAGACGCTGACAGGAAGGAAGCAATTGTTCGCCTGCCTCGGTGACCGATAAATGCCGGGTAGTGCGATGCAACAACTGCACTTTAAGTGCGGATTCCAGGGCGCTGATCTGCCGGCTGAGCGTGGATTTCGGAATCCCAAGCCGATTCGCGGCCGCCTGAAACGAACCTTCCTCGACCACATAGGCATAGTAAATCAATGCGTTAGTATCTATCATCCCATTTATGAAACAGATATTCCCAATATTTGCAATTATGGAATTATAGCCAATAGGCGATAATAAGCCAGACGCAACTGAATGGAGAAAGCCATGAACACACGCATTTTTGTCGTTACAACTGTTTTCCTCGCCTTACTAAGCAATGCCAGCCTGGTTCGCGCACAAGATACCTCGGCGGATATGCGAACGCCGATAGAACTGGATCCGGAGGCCAAGGCGTTTGTGCTTGCAGAGATGCGACACCTGCTCGAATCCGTACAGACCATTATGGACGCTGCACTGCGCAAAGATATGAATAGCGTAGTAAGTACAGCGACACCTATGGGCATGGCAGCCATGCAGGCTACGCCACCACAAATTGGCAAGCAACTGCCTATGACCTTTCGTCAAATGGGGCGCGGCGTTCATGAGGCAATGGATGTTATCGCACGAGATGCCAGGGACTTTGGTGAACCGAACAATACGCTTGAGCAGGTCAACGCCATGTTGAAGTCATGTGTCGATTGCCATCGGGTCTTTCGCTTTAAATAATGCAGGAGTATTTATATGAACACGCTACCAATAGACGTAACAGCCTTTCGTAAAACAGACGTATTTGATCGTAACAGTATTCCCGCTGGTCTATTAAAAGATCACAATCTCAAATCTGGGGTATGGGGTGTGATTAATATCCTAAAAGGAAAACTGGTTCTTGAGTTTCTTGACGATGGCAAGATTGAGGTCTTAAGTGCGGACCGCCCAGGCGTCGTTCCACCCAGTCGAATGCATCAAATCCGAGCGCTTGAGGACGTCAACTTTTATGTGGAGTTCTGGAAATAGATACGATTGCGAGAATTGTTTATCACCCACTCAATTCTGATCCTATATCCCTATATGACCGCCCTGCGCAAACACATTGGTTTGCGCAGGGAACCGGGTCAACAGAAAAATGTTCGAACACTGTCTGTTAATTCGACAGGTTTGTGCTTTGCCCTGAATGAATGCTACTTCCCCGCCACCGCTTCAAGCGCATCTTCAATCTCACCCGGCGCGCACATAATGCTGAAAAATGTCGCGCCAGTATCGCTTTGCATCATCGGCAGATGGGGCCAACTTACCGCAATACGAAATCGTGCATACAGGGCCTCGACTTCGTTTCCGTACACCATGAGTTCATAGGGTAAATGGGCCGTACTGCGTGGGTTGTCCTTGTCGATGCGCGACATGATGTATTGATCACCGCTGCAATTTTCTGCGCCAAGACCGACACCGAATACCGTCATCTCCTGTCCACTGCTATCCATGCCCAGGCTCAGACGATACACTTCGCTCGCGCCGCCTTTTTTGGCTTGCAGATTTCCGGCAACCGCCTTGACCGCTTCGTCATGGTTGTCAAAATCGTTCAACTCACTTGGATCATCGAAGTATTCCATCATCATGGTGTAATGATATTTACGCATATCTGCGGCAGTCAGCACTTTATCACCAGAACCGAATTCCCTGGTAAAGCCAAGCACAGTCTTTAGCTTTTCATAGACGTCTGCATTGTCCTCTTTCAGACGATAGGCGCTCGACCAATAGATGGGGTTGGTGTAGGCAATTTGCACCTTACCGTCGACCACGGTTGCCGACGCCCGCATCACCGCGCCATATCCACCACGCTCGCTTTTCAGACTGCGCTGTTTGAGTTGCTCACTGGTAAATGCGATGACTTGTGAGTTGCCATACGGGCTATATGATCCAAGCACCGTAAACTGCGCCTGGGTGAGTTTGTCTTTTGTATTGGAAAGGGCAGCACCCAAGTCGCTACCTTCTTCGCTTGCAAGCACAAATGGTTGTACCCTTGATTCGGCGATTGCCAATCCACTTGCTATCGCTAGATAAAATACCACACACACCAAAAAACCATTGCGAGTCATGCCTCTCTCCTCAAAACTGTAAGACCTCGTTGACACCTAATGCGATTCAGCAACCTGATGCAATAGATATAGTTGCACACTGGCTAACTTGCCAGTGTGCAGTTTCGACTAAACAAAATATTTTTACAATGGAGGTAACGGTGTCGGCGTGTGAACACCGCCACGTCTCGATACGAGATTTGCCATGGTCCCGGCGAAAAAGCCGTTGCGGATAGTAGTGTCATAGAAATCTGTTGATGTCACTGTATGACAATCAGGACAACCCAGGCCTTGCGCTGTCAGCCCGGATGTACCACCGTGAACCTGACCTATACTTGCGCTGGTTTGCGGATCTATATATGTCTTACTGGTATTTTGTCCCGTCAGAAACTCATAGCTGGTGATGCCCGGCAGGAATACATTGAACTGCTTAACAGGATAAGTACTGGTATCACTGAAATTGGGCGGCGTAGTCTTGCCTGATCCAGCAAAATACGTAGCCTGTATATCGGCCTGACTACTGCCGAGCGATATCTTCATGGGAAAACTAACATAGTGATCACGAACGGTGATGAATCCTATGTTAATCGCAAAGGCGATATTGTAGACGCCTCCTTGTGCTAACTGAGTGTCATCGTCATTCATGGTCTGCAATGCACGTTGCACATTTGACCGAACAATTCCCGTTAAGCCATCGGCACTGGTAGGCGTAAAGGTGGTGTTTATCGCGCTGATATCGCCGCGGCTACCCGTAGGTGTACGCAGACGTCTACGAGGAACAGCGTCGCCTTCCTGCGGAATATAGCTGCTACCGACCGTAGCAAAATCAACTGAACTAGCCACACCAGACGGCGCAATAAATTGCGCATTCGTCGTTCCCGGAGCCATGAAAAAGCGATACGGGCTGCTAAACACTTCGCCAAACTTAAACGCATACAAGCCACCCGTCGTGGCCGGATCAAGCACGTATGTCGGACTGCCGTTGACAAGCTCATTCGTCTGATAGGGGCTAGTGCCACTATCACCATGACGACCTCCCGCCAACGGCTCGGACGGCGATTTGGTTGTGACATATTGGTCATCACTCCAGCCGATGGGATTCGCACGACCTAAACGGTGATGCCACAAATCCAGTTTGCCCGGTCGCTCGTCGGGCAAATACATGGTCAAATCAGACGTCGCATCCCATTCAGGCATGAAGCGACTATCGTCGTGACAAACCAGAAAACAGCCGAATTTCTCAAATCCCTGAACCGCATTTGGGCCCGTAGGATCGTCGATAAAAAAAGTCACTCTTGATTCCCAGATAGTCGAAGTGGCATTTGTCCTGCCACGCCGTGCATCATTGTCGATTGAGCTTTGTGACTCACGACGATGAAAACCCTCTCTTTGCCACTGGCCATTAGTGTAGTGGAGATAATCATGAGCGTCGCCCCTATCTCCCTGCCAGGTCACCTGAAAAAACATGGTGTCGTCGTTAAATGCCGCCTGCACAGAGACAGGTAAGGTCAGGGACTTGGTCGAATCCAGCCCAAGCAGCGGCGGTTTAGTCAGATTACTCGTGTTATCGGTACTGGTTTTTATAGGTACCGGTTCACCGCAACCAGACAACACTGTTGTTAAGACTACTGCAGATAAAATATTATTTCGTGTTTTCATAATGTTACACAGCCTCAAAATTGTCGGTATTTTAAATTTCTAATATTGTTTTTTGTAGCGTCTTTTCGCCTAAACTCTTAAATTTCTATGTCATTCTAATTTCCGTAATATACATAAATAATATCAGGATATTGAGCGCCATTTTTCGTCGAGCCTACTGATTTATTGGGGTATATATTCCCCTTGGACGGTCGATTAAGAAACCATCAACTAAAGGTCTCTTTCCAGACACTTTTATGAAGTTAAATCGATTTTTCGTGGCTTTTTCACTATATGTGGCTTGGGTAGTCGGTTTTTCTGTACACAATTACCAAACGGAAAAAAATGATTTAATGGCCGCCCTGGATTTGCGTCTGGTGAATGCCGCGAGAAATCTGCTCTATATCATCCCCGAAGACTTACACCACAAAAACATGCGTAAATCTGATCTATCGAAAGAGCAGGACAGGGAACTGCTTTTGCGGATGAATGAATACGTAAAAGTTAACGACGTCTACTATGTCTACTCCATGATTAAACAAAACGACAAGGTCTATTTTACTGCTGGCAATGGAACAGATGAGGATACCCAGGAACTCAATGGTGGCGGCTATTACTTCTATCTCTACGAAGAGGCGCAAGCGCATATCTATCAATCGTTCGAGGCAGAGCAGCCATTCTTTCACGACACGCAGGATCACTGGGGGAGTTTTCGTAGCGTGTTTATTCCGGTTTTTTCAAAAGACGGGACGAAGTTCATCGTCGGCGCAGATATCCCAACAGCATATGTTGATGAGCGTCTTCGTATCGAATTGTTTTTCACCGTAGGATTTTCTGTCCTGTTTCTCGTTTTTGGTTTGCCTGTGTATTTTGCTTTTACTTCTGAAACACGTTTGTGGGCAAAAAACCTGGAGCGAGAAACGCTTCGCGCCAGGGCAAATGAGGCCAAGTTAAGCACAATACTCAACCTGGCTGTAGATGCCATCATCACAATCGACAGAAAAGGTAAAGTCATATCTTTCAACAATGCCGCTTCCAAAATGTTTGGATATGCCGCGGATGAAATTATCGGAAAAAATGTAAAACTAATCATGCCAGAGTCGTATAGAGACAGACATGATAAATTTATGCAAACGTACCATGATACCGGTGAGCGAAAAGTCGTCGACAGGACTATAGAGCTCACGGCCGAACGTAAAAACGGCCAACACTTCCCTATCGAGATATCGGTAAGTGAAGTCAATCTTATCGAGGGTGAACGACTTTTCTCCGCAATTATTCGTGACTTGACCGAGAAGAAGGAAAAAGAAAAACAATTGCTGCACTTAATTGAAAAATCGCAAGAAGCAAACCGTGCTAAGTCCGAATTCCTGAACAACGTCAGCCACGAACTACGCACGCCCATGCACGGCATACTGGCCTTCGCACAACTAGGCAAGGCTAAGACGGATAAAACCACTCCTCTAGATCAGGAGAAGCTAGAAAAATACTTCGAAAACATACAAAAAAGCGGTAATAGACTAAAAACATTGCTTGACGACTTACTGGACTTTGCCAAACTCGAAGCCAATAAACTCCAACTCAAACTTGAACAGGTTTGCGTTAAAGACATCGTAGACGATTGTGTAGAGGAACAGCGAGCACTTCTAAAGGCCAGACACATTACTCTGTCGACAGAATATACCGCCAAAACCGGAATAACCGAGGCCGATTCGACGAGGCTGTCACAAGTGCTTATCAATCTACTGAGTAACGCCATAAAATTTTCCAAGGAGCACAAGGAAATTCGCATAAAAATACGCGATGTCGACTCGATTATGGATACGAAGCTAAACGCGATTGAAGTCAGCGTGGCCGATCAGGGACAAGGCGTACCACCGGAAAAAAGAGAACAAATATTTGAGAAGTTTACCCAAGCCGGAGAACATACAGAAGAAATCGGTGGCACGGGTCTAGGCCTGGCGATTTGTCGTAAGCTTATTCATGCCCATCACGGACACATCTGGTGCCAGGAATCCGAGTGGGGTGGTGCTGAGTTTGTCTTCAGAATTCCGGTACTCCAACACTGATCAATACGATCACGTGAGGCAGTAGCGCTGGTACCAACCTGACCACAGCATTCGGCTATACATTCCCACTCAGCAAGACTGCGACTTCTCAGACATCGGCATATCTGTTTCAAAACTCAAACTATAAGGGCAAATTTAAAATGACGATTGGGCGTTACTGGTACTGATGTTTGACTACCACTTCAACGACATTTTTCGAAAGCGACTATTGTATCGCTTCGGCTGGAGGTAAATCTGCAAAAACGCTCGGATTCATCCAGCTAAAAATGTTTTTTGTCAGGGCCTTGGGGCCAACTATTTTCAAATCACCGTTGCTAATTGCCTTGCGGTAAGGCAAATCTCCCATCCAGATATCGATCATGGTTTTGACGGTACAGGTGAAATAGATTTCTGATTCCTTACCGGGGTCTTTCACACAGACGTCAACAGCATCTTCATGCGCGATTAGCCACCAGTCAGAAAGGTCTTTGAGGTCTGTGAACTTAAATCGTATGACAGTTTCATTACCGGGAAGACGCTCGGGTTGGATACTGCGTTGTAAATAAAGCATAAGCAATTCGACATCATAATCGTCTTTGGTGATATAGCTTCTGGCCCAACACATCCCCCAGTCACCCAGGGCCTTAATTACCGGCAGTAATTCCTTGCATGACGCTGTTGGGAAGTACTCATATCCCTGTTGACCCGGAATTTTTTTCTTTACCGCCAGGCCCTGATCTACCAGAAACTGCAAGCGCTTGGACAATAGCGTAGGAGAAATCTGCCCGAGCCCTCGTTGAAACACATTAAACCGCGTTGCCCCCATCAACAGCTCGCGAATGATGAGTATCGTCCATTTTTCACCGATGATTTCCGAGGCCTTGGCGATCGGACAAAACTGTCCATATTCCATAAAAACACCTTTCTCCACAGGTTGTAGCTGCTTACTACATAAAGTGTAGTTAGATGCTACATGATCGTGAATATTTCCTCCAGCCTGGTTCCCCTAGACTTTTACCTGTCGGCGGCATAACCGCCAAAACCACATTTCATCAACAGGAGGAAAACATGAAAGCTTCAAACATTCAGGATACGAAAAGACAAGCTACCACAACGCCGGACAGTTCTCGAGAACGCGCCCTGTATACAGTGAGTTGGTTCTTACACGGCACTCGACCACTGTCAAACAACAGCGTCTATAACAACGCAGCTTGGGAGGTGCGTCATGCTAATGCTGGACTATAAAGATGTCGCATGGTGGTACTGGCTGGCGTCCAGCATCTGTCTGTGGTTTGCTGTCACGATTGAGCCACTGGCCTATAACGCGGCATTGGCTATCGGCGTGTGGCAATTGTTGCACTTTGCTATTCGCGATAGAAGCCTGAGCAGCTTTACCGTACAGATCCGGCTCGGTTACCTCAGCGTTTTGCTTTCTGCCATGCCTGAGGGATTCTTCTGGGTGTTGTGGATTCCAGCTATTGGCACTGTCGCGCGGGTAGTGTTTGGCTATTGCATCATGGCACGCATGTTAATGCTCTTACCCATTAATCGTACGCAGGATTTGAACTGGCGCTTTGTACTAAATGCGTTTCTTACGCGGCCGGTACGCGGAAACATCTTACACGGTCTGCCCTCGGCGGCCTGATCTCGAATTACATCATTCATCGAATTTAGGAGAAACATCATGTCACAAGCTATCAATATTGAAGCAGCAGGATTTGCAGCTGAGAATCAAGGTCTATTTAAACGTATTGCGGTCTTCAGTTATGGCGTGTTTGCATACACCGCCGGAGTCGCTGCACTACTGTGGATAATTCTGGCCATGGGTGGGCTGGCACCTGTTGGTCTGAGTGGTATAGAAGCCGGATCTACCGGCCTTGCCATCATTGTCGATACGTTTCTTATCACATTGTTTGCTCTGCAACACAGTGTAATGGCGCGCCAGGGATTCAAGCAGTGGTTGGTAAAACATATTCCAGCTGCCGCCGAACGCGCTACCTATATGCTGAGCACCGGCATAGTCGTCGCCACTACTTTGTACTTTTGGCAAACTCTTCCAGGAACAGTCTGGAGTATTGACAATACATTTGCTCAATATGCCCTTTGGTCGCTTTATGCCCTGGGCTGGGCTTATCTGTTTATAGCAACATTTGTCACCAATCATTTTGAGCTAATGGGTCTGAGACAAGTCTATCTGTTTCTTAAAAATAAGCCTTATACGAGCCTGTCGTTTACTCGCAAGTTTATGTATCGCTACAGTCGTCATCCAATGATGTTGGGCTTTTTGATTGGCATGTGGGCGGTGCCGGTGATGTCTATTACTCATTTCGTACTGGCTGGCATGTTAACCCTGTATATTGCGCTCGGTATCTTTTTCGAAGAACGAGATCTAATCCGCAACTTTGGCGACACCTACAGAAAATACAAAAAGGAAATCGCGACATTTGTCCCCGGACTATATTGACGAACGAGGGCAGCCGGTGAAATACCGGACTGCCCTTTCATTTTTTCGTGGTCATGTAAACTGATTTGGAAAACTGAGGGGCCTATATTACCATTGCAGTCAATCGATATTCATACAACTAACACGCAGGATTGAAAGACAGTGTCGTTGCGCATCAAAACTCTTCCCATCGTATACGTGATAATTTTTAGTGCCCTGATGTATGGCTGCACATTATTGTTCCCGGAGAATAACCTGAACTTTGAAGGCAGTTGGCAATTCGCGCTAGCTGTATTCACGCTTGGGCTTATCCTAATCGCCACAGGTGGAATACAGTTCCGCCGTGCCGGGACGACAGTCAATCCAATGACACCGGGGAACTCCAGCAGTCTGGTGATGACTGGGATCTATGCCTATAGCCGAAACCCAATGTATGTCGGATTTCTACTGTTTCTAATAGCGGTAGCGATTGTCGTCGCAAATATCGTGGCGCTTGTTTTTCTTCCTCTGTTTGTGCTTGCTATGAATTACCTACAGATTCAGCCCGAAGAAAACGCACTGGAGGATTTATTTGGCGAAGAGTATCGACAATATCGGAAACGTGTGCGACGTTGGCTATAAATCTCCTTCCTACTGCTTGGTGCGACGAAAACATGTGGACAATATAGTAATGTATCCCTAACAGGTCGGGCGTAGGAAACTTCAACAACTCTCCAAATTCTGGCCTATGAATCAGTTCACACGAGTCGCAACTCCTTTTGTGCTAGTTTTACTCATCGAATAAAGTTCTCCATAGGAGCAAAATCATGACAAACATCATCACCAAACTCTTGACTGATTACGGCCAGAGTCGCATATCAACGTATGAAGACACAAGCCTGACATCGTTTGACGATGCAAATCGTTCCTCATGCCACACACAGCTTACGCAGATAAAACAGTATCCTTATGCGAATATTCTTATTCCACTCTATCTTTTTACGACGGCAATACTAACGATACTCTCATTCAGCCTGTTTGATATCGAAATACCGACGTTTCACTGGACACTAAATATTCTCGCCACCCTCTTATATTTAGCCATATACATCGGCGGCGGTATTTTTCTGATGGAGAAACTGGAACGAACGATGGTTGTTCCGGCCAACTATCGCTAGCAACAAACCGGTAATAGTGAATTGCTTAACAATACTTGCGAAAAATCACCGTTATCGTTACCTAAACTGGACAAGACACGAATAACCCAGGGAAGCCTCATGCAAAATCTGAACAGACTCCGCCATTCCATATTTCTGTTATTGCTTGGGCTGGTATTTCTATCCGGCTCAGTGCTCGCCGACCACCTAAATGGAAACTATGTCGGCCTTGTTGATGGCGACAAGATCGTCTTAAAACTAGCGCAAAAACAAAACCGCCTGAGCGGAGAGCTGCGCAGTGACAGCGGTGAAAAACTGACGCTTGTAGGTGAAGTCGAAGCAGAAGGAACAGGATTATTCACCATACACAGTACCAATCCGTCCTGGGAGAACATGACGCTACGCGTGGAACAGGGAGATCAGCAGTCATTGGATTTGGTCTTCATGAGACCGGATCCGTTCTTTGGTTTACCTGTGCCGGTGTCACAGGCCAGTGTGACTAGACAACGCGCAGAATCCCCTCATGAACATGAAAATACATCGATGGCCGGCACACCTCAACGGTCACGAGAACATTCACGCAAGAAATCGCTCATCAATGGCAAAGCAATCAACACGACCGGCGTCATTGCTAGTATGGCGATACCCCAGCACTGGAAATATGAATACAACGCTGAAGATGATGTCATTGTCATCAACGACGGCTCCAGCAATATCATATCCATCAAAACTGCTTTGAGCGTCATCGATCCTCTCAAAACACTCAAAAAAATTATAGACGAGTCGAAGTCTTCCTGTGTTGAGCCTGACACCGTCGGGCAATCTCCCGCTGCAATTTGTAGGCAAAACGTAGAAGGAGAAGGCGAAGTCCTCACCGGTATTTTGAATAAAGATGAGATATCGATATTTTTCATTATCGCAAGCAAGGGGACTGCGATTAAAGCAAAATCACACTTAAGCGCTATCATAGACAGCATGGTGTTTACCTCACCGAGGTTTCCGCGAGACATGCACGGTGTTTTCTTAGTACGACATTCATATAGTAACAGCCGTGGAATGGATCCGATGAGCGTCGGCTCACGTTCGACGCTTAGCTTACACCCAAATGGTGAACTTACCCGTCGCTGGCGCATAGCGGGTGGAAATTCGGTCTCGTATTTAGGTGGCAACCAGGATACTGCCGGCGGAAGCTGGGAGGTCAGAGGCACTCGACTGCTTATGCGTAAACCCGGCATAGACGACGTATTCAGCTATAGACATTCGGTGGTGGGCGAAGGTATCGCTCTCTATGGTGCGGCGAAAGAACCGAGCTATTTGATTCGCCAGTAAATCACGGAGAGAACTACACCAGTATTCTGGTATTGCACAGGTTTGCAGGCAGTTGTTGCAAAGAAATCACTTTTAGGTGTTATTATTTGCAATAGTCGACATGATGGACCTATCGTAAACTATGGACAAGTCTCAGCGCATCGTATTGCTGCTAATCATTAGTGCCGTGGCAATCATAGCGACTTTTTTTATCCCGCCAATACCGCAGTGGCCTGAGTACCATCAGTTTGCAGACCAGCGCACTTATTTCGGAATGGCTAATTTCCTGAATGTCGCCTCCAATCTGCTGTATATCATTCTGGGCGCATATGCGTTAAGAGAACTTTCAAGTAGCAACAAAGGCGCTATATTTCAGCGCGACGTCTTACCAGTAACACTCTTTTTCGTCGGCCTGATGCTAACAGGTTTTGGTTCTGGCTATTATCACCTGGAACCTGATAACAACACGCTCGTCTGGGACCGTTTACCTATGACGATTGCGTTCATGTCGTTTTTTACTTATGTGATTTTCACCTGTATCGACAAGCCTTGGGGAAAATTATTGTTCCTGCCGTTGCTCATCATAGGTGCCGCCTCGGTGCTGTATTGGGATTACACGGAGAGCATGGGGCGTGGCGATCTGAGATTTTATGGGTTAATTCAATTTCTTCCCATGGTATTGGTTCCGTTAATGCTGATACTGTTTGGCAGAAGCCTGCCTCGAAGCCGTTATCTGTGGGGAGTGGTTGGCTTGTATGCAATCGCGAAAATCGCCGAGAGCGCAGATGCCGCCATCATGAACATTCTTTTTCTAAGCGGTCATTCAATCAAGCACCTTGTATCTGCGTTTACCGCCATTGCCTTGTTACGGGCCGCAACGACACGCTAATGCAATCGCTATCATTCCCGAATCAGTCTTCAGGCAGGGCATCAAACTGTTTCCGTTTGCTTTCGAACCACTCTTGCATTGCCGCTGGATTCTGCATGAGTGCCTGTATCTCCTGCATGGCCTTTAAATGATCCGTGTCCTGCTGTTGATACATCTCCATGCCATGTCGTTTGCTCAATTCGGCGAGTTGTTCAAAAGTTTCCGCTTGAAACACCTTGTCACAGGCACCACCAAGTTGCTTGCATGTCATAGACTTCATATTTCCTCCTGAAATAGTTATGTACGCGTAAAATTTTCAGTATACACGCCCGATACACTCGACCAAACTTAAAAGCCATGATCTCGATCAATGTTATTCGATTGGCTTTTGATCGCCTTGAGCAACTCATCAAATTTCATCTTCAGCATGGGGTTCTGGAATTTTGTATACATCAATTCCTTTTCCAGTTCACGAACTTTTGTCATCACCACCTGTTGCTGTGCATGAATTTCATTGAAATTTCTTTTGTGTCTGTTGATTTTGCCTTCCAGGTAGGCTCTGGCTATAAGGTCTTTGACTTCCCCATCACAGATCTCGAAGTTGTAAGTACGACCTGCTTCACCGGCTCTACGTGCCTTATCGTCGGTACAGAAACTCATCAGCCCAAACTTATAGCCTCTTTCGTATTCATTCACATCGACGGAAACTTGATGCTTTCCGCAAACCTCTACGTAGTTCAGACTGCGTGAGAGACCAGCGCCATCCATACCGTCTTTCATTCCCACACTATACCAATTGGCATTCTTACATTCTCTTTCTGTCATCAAAGTGCAACTGCTGGCCAGGGTCGCTGACAAAATAAAAACAACTACTTTAGGGTTTAATCGCGTTTTGTGCATTTTTTTCTCGCTTAAACTTTTAACCAGGAATCGACCAAAGCAAAACCTCAACAAGGATAAAAAAGTAATCAAAGTGAAATGAACAACAGCTGACTCAAAGTCACATATAGTGGGATCACCCTTCGCCAGACTTAACACCTGCCCCTTCACTAACAGAATCCAATACCAATAATTTTTCTATCGGGCCATTAATTAAATACGAAAATTCACTAGATGCATAATCGATTTATGAAAAAGCTAATACCTATTTATTGAAAGGTATAGATTGCGATCAATACAACTTTAACCTACCAATGTACTAGTTCAAACCTGTCGTCCATCTATTTGAACTAGGTTGATTTACCGATTATTAGAATCAAACTCTGGCAACAACTCACAGTGAGAAACCCATCACAGGGTTTTGCCGCAAGTATCCAACCGATTATCCGTTAGATGTAACTACATTTAGAAATACGCTTTGGACTCAACTGGATTGATAACGAGAGGAAATAGAATGGCAACGTTTTATGCTGATATTCTGATCTATCTAAAAGAAAATATGCAAAAGAGAGAACGTAACAAGTTTTCTAAGGATATAAATTCAATAACGGGAGTAAGATCCGTTGTCAATTCCGCTAAAAATCCCAAGGTATACATCGTACATTATGACAATATGGAAACTAGCTCTCGGGATATTCTGAACAAAACAATCCAAAATGGAATGAAAGCCTCCATTATTGGCTTATGATATCTGGCTTAGAGTGCTTATAAAAAAATATTGGTCGGGCCGATAGACAAATTTACTTTCCTTTTTCAGGCTTTGCCTTCTATATGTTGATAGGGTAATTCTTCATTCAGGAAGGGATCGCAGACATGGACATGACTCAGGAACGCTTTGAGAAGGACAAACGCTTTATCAACCGTTTTGTTGTCGGTTCAGCCATCGTTTTAACACTTTTAATTATCTACATATTTAGCAATGTATTGTCTCTGCATTTGAGTGGTTAGTACACATTGAATGCTTACCAAGCCGGTTCGAAACACGAACCGGCTTTTTAATTCAGCCACTACCCCCAAATTTTCCCCGCTTTTTCCATATAAAGATCCTGTCTTTAACGCCGAATAATTCTTAGACCCAGTTAATAACAGAATATCGGCGAGGCAATAATGAGCATGCAACTAGCGGTTATAAACCCTGAAGACTTCTCCAAAATCACCACTGAGCGTTTACCTCATCAGGAAATTGAGAGCAAATTGATACTCATCGGTGGGGGCGGCGTGGAAGGCACGGCATTCAAAAACAAACTTGTAAAAGCCGCGGGCTGGAACAAGTTACGCTTGAGCACTTATGCTGGAAATCCTGAGTTGGCCGCGTCTGCCTTTAACAAAATCCGCGAAGCGTTAGCGCAAACAGAAAATGCGGAAGAACTGCTGCGTCTAGTCAGCTAATAGTCGTCCAGCGACGAATAATCAGGCTCGAAAGGATCAAGGGGTTGAAACAGCAACTCGTATTGACCCTCTCGAGTCTGCTTCATTGAAACAATACGCACCGTACTGATCGTTATCTCCGCTTCTTCTTTTGGTTTGCTGGTTTCGACTTCTTGCTTGGGTTGTTCAAACAGTTCAAAGCTCAAGAGTTCATTCACTTGTTTCTTCAAACCCTTGCTAACTTTTTCAATGCTTACCTCTGGCAGTGGTATATCCATACCTAGCTCGATCTCGTAATAATAGGGCTTGGTAAATCTTTTACCGAAACCTGCGTAAATCAAATACTCACCGGCAATCTTTACATTCACAAGACCACTGACCTTGCGCTTTCCCTGACGCATCTCACCAAACAGGGTTGAAGCGGTTGAATAGAGATCGGCATAGCTGATGTCCACGGGCACTGTCAGCACTGTCGTGGTTTGGGGTAACAAAACTACAGGAATCTCGTCGCCTTGAACAACAAGTTGGTCTTTCAGGAAAAACTTGTAATCCGCTTGAAATGTATCGATTTCAGTTTCCCCAGGATTATAGGCATCGAATAGCAGGTCAACCCCGATTCGCTCCAGACCAAGGTCTCGAATTTCGAAATCACGGTAATTCAATTCCGGGTCGACTAGCGTCCCATGCTCAAGCATTTTCATGAAGGTACAGGCCTGCCCTAAAAAGGCGATGGCAAACAAAATAGCTATTTTTCGCATATTCGTTAAATACCGGAAAATTTCCCCGATTGGCTGCAAAAACGTCGCCAGGAACACTTGACCTAACCCGAGTATTTTACTATGGTATTGCCTGTAATTACTGTTGATGGTTAGGAGTACTAAAATGACGCTACCTGATAGAGACGGAGACGGGTATTTGACCGATATGAATGCCTGGACTCCAGAAATCGGCCGAGCGATGGCCGAGGCGGATGGCATAGAGCTGGACGAGGCCAAGTGGGATCATATAATAAAAGCACGCGAATTTTATGAGGAATACAGCACCGTACCTCCGATACGCAAATTCGCCAAATTCATCGGTGAAGACAAAAAGGTGTTGTTCGATCTGTGGCTCACCGGCCCGATGAAACCTATCACTAAATACGGCGGCCTGCCTAAACCGACGGGCTGTGTTTAAGCTATAAAGACAGAGGCGGCGTTCCCGCCTCTTGTTTTCTCGCTCAGATTAACCGATCACCGTTTATTCGGGCACCAGCTGTTCTGCTTTGTAAAAACTCCCCGTTGACCCGAAGAGCTTAGCCAATCTCGGCAAGATCTGTTGCATGTGATTCATCAGCGTCCACGGCGGATTAATCACCAGCATGCCGGCCCCTGTCATCCCTCGTTCATCACTATCGGGCGACACGGCTAGTTCAAACACCTGTATATTTCGGATCGCGCTAGTCGAAAAACGCTGCATTAAATCCTCGATCCGTTTGCGATCGACGACGGGATACCAAAGCGCGTATATACCTGTAGAAAATTTACGATAAGCCTTATCCAGGCTTTCGAAAACCTGCGCATAATCGGATTTGACCTCATAGGGTGGGTCGATAAGCACGAGGCCACGGCGGGTAATCGGTGGTAACAGAGAAAGCATGCCGACAAATCCGTCTTCGTTTTGGGCACGTATGCGTTTGTCCTGACGGATCTGCGCCTGTAGTAACACATAGTCTGACGGGTGCCATTCGAATAACCATTCGCGATCGCAGTCACGCAGGAAGTATTGCGCGATTAACGGGGAACCCGGATAACTATTTAATCCACCGTCTGGGTTAAATGCGGACACCACATCAAACAGTGACGACAATTCCGGCCACTCCGCAGGCGTAAGTCTGGCGATGCCATCAAGATATTCCGCGGTTTTGTTTGCCTGCCCGGAACGCAAATCATATAGACCGGCCCCTGCATGGGTATCGATAAAATGAAATGGCTTATCTTTTTTTAACAGATACTCAAGGATCTCAATCAGCACAATGTGCTTAAGCACATCGGCAAAATTGCCTGCATGAAAGGCATGACGATAACTTAACAAGCACCGTACTCTCTCAGAATTAGATACGCGCCCGAATACGGCGATCCATAACAACCATCCCGAATGGGATCATCGACGACAACACCAGTTGAAACAGAAAACCTTCTGACCATCCCTTGCGCTGGCTAGTCTTACTCGCGAGAAACACAAATACCATGAACAAGATGCCATGTATCCAACCGACAGTTGTTACCGCCTGTGGCATATCGGCATAATATTTTAACGGCATCGCCACAAATAATAAGGTCAGCAGGGAAACACCCTCGACAATAGCCATTACCCTTAGAGCCTTAACGGAATCTCTCATAATTACTTACTCCTCAGCGAAGGTCGGGCAGTATATCAAGCACGGCAGAAGCCTGCCACCTGCAGCGGTTTTCCGGTACTATAGGCTTCTATCCGACAGACTCGAGTTTTATGTCAGGCCACATACACTATACCGAGGCACCCAGCGCCAACCGCAGTGATTGGCATAATATCCGCGCACTCATGCCATACTTGTGGGAGTACAAAGGGCGCGTATTGCTGGCGCTTGTGTGTCTCATCCTGGCGAAAGTCGCCAATGTAGGCGTGCCGGTCATATTAAAAGATGTTGTCGATTCGCTGAATCTCGATCGTTCGGATCTGCTGGTACTTCCCGTAGCGCTGCTTTTGGCATACGGCGCCTTGCGCATTGCCAGTTCACTGTTCAACGAATTACGCGATGTCTTGTTTACGCGCGTGCGCTATCGCGCAATGCGTCGTTTGACAATACGCACACTCGGGCATTTGCACGAACTGGCATTGCGCTTTCATCTCGAACGTAAAACCGGCGCGATCAGTCGCGACCTGCAACGCGGCGCCACCAGTTTGAGTTCCTTACTGAATTATTTCACGTTTAGCATAATCCCGGTTGGCGTTGAATTTGTGCTGGTCGCGTCATATATGCTCAGCCATTATGACGTGATCTTTACTATCGTCATCTTTAGCAGTATCGCCGTGTATGTGGTGTTTACCCTGATGGTGATGAACTGGCGCATGTCCTACCGCCAGAATATGAATAAACACGAGTCTAACGCCAACAATATTGCTATCGACAGCCTGATAAATTATGAGACGGTCAAATATTTCAATAACGAGGATCTGGAAAAACGCCGCACCGATACCGAATTGGAGCAATGGGAAGATTTAGGCGTTAAAACGCAATCCTCCATGTCGCTACTCAATTTCGGGCAAAACGCCATTATTGCGATCGGCGTGACCGTGGTGATGTTTTTTGCTTCAAACGAAGTCGTAAACAGTCGCATGAGTATTGGTGACCTGGTTCTTGTTAATGCATTCCTGTTACAACTTTTCATACCATTGGGTTTTCTTGGCATTATCTACAGACAGATTCGTTACTCACTCACCGATATGGACAACCTGGTTAAGTTACTGGACCAAAAGCCGGAGATTGTCGATGCACCGAATGCGCAAAACCTCCAGGTGAGCAAAGGCGATATCCGATTTGAACATGTGAATTTCTCCTATCAAGTCGAGCGGCCAATTTTGCATGATGTCAGTTTCCATATCCGGCCGGGACAAAAGCTGGCTATCGTCGGCGCAAGTGGCGCGGGTAAATCAACGATCGCGAGATTGTTATACCGCTTTTACGATCTCAGTGGTGGTCGCATCACAATCGATGAACAGAATATCGTCGATGTAACCCAACATAGCCTTCGCCAACACATCGGTATCGTACCGCAAGATACCGTGTTGTTTAATGAAAGCATTTTTTACAACCTGCAATATGCCAATACTGCGGCAACGCGCGACGATGTGCTGCGCGCGGCAAAAATGGCCAACCTGCATGACTTCATTTCACAGCTACCCAATGGCTATGACACGCTTGTCGGCGAACGCGGTTTGAAACTTTCCGGCGGCGAGAAACAACGCGTGGCGATTGCGCGCGTGATACTTAAAAACCCTAGAATTCTTATCTTTGACGAAGCCACATCCGCATTGGATTCACACTCCGAAAGCCAGATCCTGGATGCGCTGCGCAGTGTCGCTCAAAACCACACCACGCTGGTTATTGCCCATCGTCTTTCGACGATAGTCGATGCCGATCAGATATTGGTTTTGGAGCAAGGACGTGTACTGGAAAGCGGCACCCACGAACAACTGTTAGCGCTAAACAAACACTACGCATCGATGTGGCGTCTGCAACTCAAAAAGAATGACCAGTCGGTCTAATATTCCCTTATTTTTTATCAAAGTTTACGTTAAGAAAAGTATTTTTTTGCCGAAACATTAACTGCCTCGGAGGCATTATCGTTTCTATAACGCAATAAAATAGTGAATGAAACAGATCTCTATCAAACAACTGGTGTACGCTATCGTTATCATGCTCGGTCTGGCCAGCATTGCATTAGCTGTTATAGCCGGGGGCACTTTTAAGTCAAGCGCCCTGAAATCTCAAAAAGAAACCCTACAAAGAATACTCGACGTTTCCTCTCAGGGCATGCTCGAAAAGCTGGAAGAATATGCTGCGGAAATTGGTTCGACTGCGCAACGCGACCCTGTACTGAAATCCGCTATACAAAATGACGTTTCGCTACGCGATGAAGCAATAGAACATTTAGACGATCAGTTTTCTCAATCAGTCATCTTGCGCAATCGCCTGCAACTACAATCAATGCGTGTCTTTGACACCGATCTCAAACTAGTAATGAAAAGCACGGAAGGAAGCCTGGCACTTTCCAGAGAGATGCCTCCGCTACTGCGCACGCAAGCGCAAGGCCGCACTGGTGCGGACAGGTTGAAGTCTGTACATGCCTTATGGAATTCCGGCCAGGAGGCTCACTATTCGATGCTGGTACCTATCGGCGGCCTGCGTCTGATGGGCTATCTCGAAGTGGTATTAAACCCCGTGAGCATTCTCCAAACTTTGGAACAAAAGCTACGCGCACCTCTTATGATTACATCCGGCGACACGGTGTTGTTTCAGTCGGAATCGTGGGATGAAGAAAAAGCCCACGCTACCTTACCGGTGAGTTTTGACTTGCAAAACCAGTTAAACGAGCAGGTAATGACCTTGACCATGCTTGAAGATATGAGCAATCTTTATCAAAGCATCGACAACACCAATCTAATGATGCTGACCAGTTTCGTCATCATTATTTTGATTGCAGTGGTACTCGCGCAGATTTTTC
This sequence comes from Gammaproteobacteria bacterium, assembly GCA_029881255.1. Taxonomy (NCBI): domain Bacteria; kingdom Pseudomonadati; phylum Pseudomonadota; class Gammaproteobacteria; species Gammaproteobacteria bacterium. Next base: position 28,065 of record JAOUMY010000006.1, read on the forward strand.
TGAGTCGTCTGCTGTTTACGCCACTAGGTACGTTCACACGTGCACTGCAATCCTGTGCTCAGGGTGATCTCAGCGTCAGCATTACGCAAACCAAGTTGCTAGAGTTGCAAATTCTGGGTGATTCACTGAATCAGCTAATGGATTCTCTAAAAAACCAAGTGGAAGAGATACAGAACAATACGGAGTCGGTAACTAAAGTCTCAAGAGAAGTGGACACCATAGTAAACACCCTCAATACCTCATCAAATGAATTGCGCGACTCCGTGGAACAGACCACGACATCAATCGACGCCATTTCCGAGTTGATCAATCTCACATCCGACAATGCAGAAAATACTAATAAACTTGCGCAAGAAGCCGCACAGCAAACCGCGCAAGGGGAAGCGGCTGTAACGCAAACCGTAGAGGCCATGCGTGAGATCGCGCGACAGGTTTCACAAGTCGAAGAAATTGCATACAAGACAAATATTCTGGCCTTGAACGCCTCTATTGAGGCCGCTCGCGCCAACGAACACGGCAGAGGATTTTCTGTTGTCGCCGAAGAGGTTCGCAAGCTCGCCGGACGCAGTCAGCAACTCGCACGTGAAATCGCCGACTCAGCAAGCAATAGCGTGAATATTTCTGAGCACGCAGGCAAGCTGCTGAAGGAAATCACACCCAATATTGAACGCACGGCGCATCTGGTCAAGCAAATTTATCACGCATCGACTGAACAACGTAAGAGCGCGAATCTGGTTAGCACCTCTATACACCAACTGGAACAGGTAGCGCACACCAATGCGCAAGCCTCGGACAAACTCAGCGCCGCCTCAAATTCATTAAACTCTGAATCTGACAAGCTCACTTCCATCGTTAAGTTCTTCCGCTTATAGGCAGCACTGCTATAATCCCGCTTTATCTCTGCACAAGCGGCCATGGAAACGAAACTCATACAATCCAGCGACAATGCCAATTTCAAGAACTGGAAAAAGCTCGCCTGTTCCACCCGTGAACGCCGCAAACAGGGACGCACCTTGCTTGACGGTATACATTTATTGCAGGCGCTTTATGAAACCGGCGGTAAACCGGACCTTATCATTCTCGATCAGGCGCAGCAGGACAAACAAGAATTTCAACAATACCTGCAGACAGTCGATTGTCCGAAAGTGGTGCTGACCTCGGCACTTTTTCGCGAGATATCTCGAGTCGAGACGCCCAGCGGCATCGTCGGTATCTATCCCGTGCCCGTCCCGGCAAAACACGCGCAGGGTTTCATTGTGCTACTGGAGAATATTCAAGACCCGGGAAATCTCGGCAGCATAATACGCACAGCAGCGGCGGCGGCCGTCGATGGGATCTATCTATCTAAAGGGTGCGCCGAAGCCTGGTCGCCCAAGGCGTTACGCGCGGGTATGGGCGCTCATTTCAATGTCCCCATCTATGAAAAGCATGATCTGATTCCATTGGCCATACGATCAGACAGGGTGTTGGCAACCAGCCTGTCCGCGCAAAAATCTCTGTACGACACAGTGCTGGGAGGCGATATTGCCTTCGTCTTTGGCAATGAAGGCACCGGATTGACACCCGAATTGCTCAAACATATCAACGAGCACGTTCTGATTCCCATGCCAGGAAAAATAGAGTCGTTGAACGTGGCCGCCGCAGCGGCGGTATGTTTATTTGAACGGGTAAGACAAACGAAGGCGAGACCTTAGTGTTTACGCCAGAAGGCGTATAGACCACCAACGGCGCCAGGCACCAATTCGACCAGTTGGGAGTATTCCTCGTCATCGATATCCGCGTCCTCATCGGACGCCAACATGGCGAGACGGGCGATGGGCATTAACAATTCCTGTTCATTGCGAGGCAGGTCTTCCCATAAGTGTTGGTGGGAACTCACCGCCAGCATAAAGCCGTAACACCAGCCCTCATGGGTCTCCAGAAGTTCACCGTCCTCTTCTTCCTCGACTATCAGGGGCTCAAAAACCTCCCCGGAGGACAATTCATTGTTTATATCGTTACGCATGCGCCATAGCAGGGAAACCATACGTTCTTTCTCATCGTCGTCATGAAACGCCGGATCACCCCATATACCTTGCATCCAACCCTCATCAAACAGGGTAGCATCGGCGCTGACAACCAGGGCAGTGATGTATCCGTGAGCCTCATCGACAGACAGACGCTCATCTTCTTCTTCGTCTCCGGACAATAAAAAGTTATCCAGTTCAACGATCTCATCGTCACTCAGTGGCGTGACATACTCTGAACTCATATCAATATTTCCCGGCTGTAATTAATCAAAGAAACTCGCGAATTAGCGAAATAATGCGGTTATAGCCTGCTAGGCACTTATTATAAGTGCGTTATACTATCGTCACCATGTTTAGTCCATACACCATCATACTTTTTTTATTTTCACTGGCAGGACTTGTGATTGCCGTACGCGCGTGGATTTCCATGCAGCGCTCCCAGCTACAGCCGGATTGGCTGGCCGTCGATGCCATTGTGCAACGGATTTCCGGCAGCAAGGATCTCAATCCTGAATTGACGTTCAGATACCTCGTAAATACCGATTCTTATGAAGACACGCTCGAGATACCGGTAGGTCACGATTTGACAAAAGCCGAGCCCGGTAATCACATAACGGTTTATTACGACCCCGACCATCCATCTCAGGTTCGATTACAGGCGAAAGGCCCCAAAGATGGCTGGCTGATCTTTGCTTCTGGCACAGGCGCTATGCTTCTTGGCATTGTAATGCTTCTCCAGTAACAAACACTGCGCATTTTTGCACTTGCATCGCCTGGCCATGTGCTGCTACTTTTCATGTAATACCTACAATAATACGGGGAGACGGAATTTGTTTCGTTTACTTATCGTAGGTAATCTTTATGGAAGAAGAATCAGCTATTCCTCGTCTGTCGCATGGCGGTCCCTATCTGGGGGATGTAAAAGAACTCATTTACGACGTGATGCGCATGGCAGTTTATGCCGCTGAAACCGGCAACCTGCAAGCACATATCAAGCTCTCCGAACTCTATCGCATCTGGAACAGAAAAATTGTCGATGGCGATGACATTGATAGCGATGACATCACGCTGCTACAACTCTATTACCACGATCTGACGCTGCAATTGAAACCGGTCACAGCAATCAGTCTTCGCGCGACAGAGAGTACGTTTGGAAAAGACTACATGTTGACCGAGGCAGGTAAGCATGCCCGCAATATGTGGATCACCGCATTCGGCGTGCTCGCCTTGATTATGGGCATTAGCCTGTTTCAATACACCTTCGAATTTTACAGCGCGCAATGGGCGCAAGATATGGGTAGCAATTTTGCGCTGATGTCTATTTTTTATTGGGTGGCATTAAGTATCGCGCCATTTGCCTACGGCGCATTTGGCGCATCAGTGCGTTTGTTACGTATTACTGAGCAAAAGTTACGCCTGCGTTCTTTTGATCCACGCCGATTACCGGAACATCGCAATCGTTTAGTCCTCGGCACTCTGAGCGGCGGAGTGCTAGTCATGTTATACAGTTCCGGTGGCGTTACCGACACTGGCGTCAAACTCACCGAAGTCACTATAGGATTTATTGCAGGCTATAGCATCGATGTACTGTTCTCCATACTCGATGGTCTTGTAGTACGACTTTCATTTAAGCCTGTCATAAGACAGACGACAACGATAACGAACACATCCAGTCCGGCGTCGCCACCGGCCCGTGAAAGCGAGGACCAAAAAATCCTGAACAAGATACTCGGCAACAAGCCGATGAAGTCAAACTCACGCGTCGAAATGGAATAATTTAGACTCAAAATATAAATAATTAATTGAATTTAATAGACGAAAAAAAAATTAAATTCCTAGCTGGCATCTAGGAAATCTGTCTACTATATTGAAATAAGCAGCTATTGCTAACTATGTCCAATCATTTCGTGGGGAGAATGAGTATGCCGAATCACTTCAAGGCAATAAACAACAACATCCTTTCAAACAGCGCTTCCTTATACCGTCCGACACATATGATACCCAACAGCGTTATGCTGGATGATCCGGGTCTCGCAGTGATGACGGACCTCGAACAGATTAGTGCTTTTACAATAAATCCTGCGGCCACCATCGAACAGGCCAATGAGAAAATGATGATATGCGGCGTTCGTTTGCTATTCGTAATCGATTTGTCAGGTAATCTTGCTGGTTTGATTACCGCTGTCGATATACTCGGAGAAAAACCACTGGCATATTTACAGGAACACGGTGGAAACTATACCGATATCCTGGTGCAGGACATCATGACGCGACGCGAAAAACTTGAAGCTATTTCCATGCGCGATTTACTCAAGTCTAATGTTGGTGATGTCGTGGAAACACTGCGACGCGCCAAGCGACAACATATTCTGGTTTATGAAACTCTCGATGATTCCAGTCATCAACTCATACGCGGCATTATTTCCAGCACGCAAGTCGAGAGACAGCTGGGTTTTGAAATCGAAAACCTGCGTCGTGCGCAGAATTTTGCTGAACTCGAACGGGCCTTACTGGCCAGTTAATCTTTCAATACACCATATATAGCAATATCCTCACATCGCGGATACAGTAACAACTGTATCCGCGATGTGTTTGCGTTATGCAAATGTATTCCGCTCATGAGGCGCGTCGAAATCAATGTCCGGGCCTTTGGGAACAATAAGACTCGGATTGATCTGAGCGTGACTGCGGTAATAGTGTTCCTTGATATGCTGCAGATTCACGGTGTCACCGATTTCCGGTATTTGGTAAATATCTCGGGTGTAATTCCAAAGATTAGGATAATCCACCAGACGTTTTCTATTGCACTTGAAATGTCCGACATACACGGCATCAAATCTCACTAAAGTCGGAAACAATCGGATGTCTGCTTCGCTTAGTTGTTCTCCACAGAGATAACGCTGACGAGATAAGATTTCTTCAAGCCAGTCTAAAGCACTGAACAACACATCGAAGGCTTCTTCATAGGCTTCCTGAGTGCGTGCGAATCCTGTCTTGTACACGCCATTGTTCACATCGTTATAGACGCGTGAATTTATTGTATCAATCGTATCGCGCAGATGCGGTGGATAAAAATCGGTCTGCACTGCTGTCAGCGTATTGAATTCCGTGTTCAACATTCGGATGATTTCCGAAGACTCGTTGTTGACGATCTGCTGCGTATGTTTGTCCCATAATACCGGTACCGTCACATAACCACTGTATTGTGCATCAGACTTCAAATAGATCTCATAGAGATTTTTTGCCTGATAAAGGTGGTCTGGGGTGCATCCCTCGCAATCACCAAAGTGCCAGCTTCGCTCACCCATAAACGGGTCAACTACCGACACGCTGATGACCTCTTGTAATTTTTTCAAGGCGCGGTATATCAGGGTACGATGCGCCCACGGACAGGCCAGCGAAACGTAAAGATGATAACGCCCGGATTCCGGCGTGAATGGCGAACTTCCATCTGCGCGTATCCAGTGCCGAAACAGACTATCCATACGCAAAAATCTGCCGCGTGTTTTCTTTAAATCTTCGTCAACATCCTGCCAATTTCCGTCTATTAAAATTTGCCCTACTGCCATATCAAACTGTCTCTCGCTTTATTTGCATACCTGTAAAACCCTAACACAAATGCCCACGCTATGACGGTGATTTGTTGACACCTCGCAAAACGCACAGTATTTGCTATAGATCGCAAATTTTTCACTCAATCGAGCAAGACTTGACCCGATATAGTAACAGTCCCCCTCAAATTAGAGCTAATGTCATGGATTCGGAAAAAATTAGCGGTAGCGATCATGTTATTCGCTACAAATTTGCCAAAGAAAATGGACAATCCGTCAGCTATATAATCGAAATCGACGGCAATTCCCTGCTTCGAAAAGGGGTAAGTATCAACCCCGAACATGAGAGCTGGACCTCGCTCGAACATAATCAATGTCGCCATTGCCCGCTTACCACTGAAACACACCGACACTGTCCGGCGGCATTGACGCTCAGCGCCATCATCGACGACTGGGCAGATTCGAGACCTACCGATGAGGTTTATCTGGAGTGCCGCACGGCTCAGCGGAGAATTACCGCATATGCCAGTGTTCAGAATGGATTGGGCGCCCTCCTGGGCCTGCTATTGGCAACAAGTGAATGCCCACATTTTAATTTCTTCAAACCCATGGCCCGCTTTCATCTACCCCTTGCGACACCCGCAGAATCCTACTTTCGCGTATTGGGCACCTATTTCGTCCAGGAATTCTTCGCCAACAAGGGCGATATGTCCCATGTACTAGACGATATTACGAAGTTGTATAACGATCTTGAAAGGGTCAACCAATCACTTGCTAAACGCGTAATCAGCTATAAGAACCAATCAGCAACGCTGAGTGCTTTGGTGGTATTAGACCTGCTGGCCAAACTGTTTTCAGTGTCTCCAGAAGAGTCGCTGGAGGAGATTCAGCGACTCTTTCCCGCCAAAGGGCGTGACTCGCATTAGGCAACGTTGCGTTGCGGCTCAATATCAACGTGCTCATCCATAAATACCTGGACATAGAATAAAACCAGGTCACGTAGTTCATTTTCCACGGTTGCCCGCGACAGGCCATTTGGCAGGTGCAATTCCTCAACATTATTGTTGGTGCAGGAGAATTGCTCCTTAGGGTCGAGATACATAAACTCTGGGTCACCCTTACATCTAGGAGAAGCAAATATACTCAATCCCGCATATCGTCTTTCCTGACTGATATAGCGTGAAAAATAGCGACAAAATTTTTCGATATGCCATTTTCCATCAGCTCCCAGAAGATCATGCTGAATATGAAACATTAAAATCATGGTTACGCTCCCCGATAACGGCGTTTACTTTTCAACTGTCAGCTAGTTCATCGGATGCCTATGCGCTGACTCGAGTAAACAAATGTTAAAAGCGGGGTTAATGACAAGCTCGTAATGTCTTAGCGCAATAAAACCGGAAATTTTCACGCGATTTCAATTTCAACCCTTTATTATCAATAAGTTACTACATGAGCCACTGTACCCCTATTCGTTAGTCAAGTATTTTCTCCCTCTGGATATTGGAATTGCCAAGCAGTACACAGAATTTTTCATCTCCACCTATCAAAGTCCGCCACCCTCGCCCGAAAACATGGGTATGCAGCATTTGTCTGCTTTAAGTACAACGGAGTGGAGAAAACATGAAAAAACATATATTAATTGGTGCGATGCTATCCGCCTCTTTAATCTTTACTGGTGCCGCTAATGCTCAAGAGGGATTCATCGACGGTTTTCAGGCAGCTGAAAATCATGAATACCAACAGGCCGCGCTACAGTGGGAAACGCTTGCGCAAAAAGGTGATGCAACAGCGCAATTTATGTTGGGTATGATGTATCACGGTGGATTGGTCAACGGTACGCCTGATGAGAAAACAGCCGTCGTTCTATATGAAAAAGCGGCTCAAGGTGGAAACCTTGTTGCTCAGGAATATCTGGCAGTTGGTTATCGCGAAGGCTGGTTCGGACTGAAAAAAGACACTAAAAAAGCACGTTTCTGGGAAAAGGAATTGGAGAAAGTCGGCGAACTACGCTAATAAAAGCCCGCAAGTATACAAAACCCCGAATGCTCACGCATTCGGGGTTTTTCTTTTAGTTCGGTATATACGTATTGCGGCGTGATAATACGTCATCCTCTGTATACCACTGCAAATCCGCACCCGCATCGTTATACACATTCGTTTCCGTCATATGCGCAGTCGCGTCATAGGTATGGGTGTGATAACCGGTGATCACATCATCCGCAGTGAAACAGGTGTTGTCTGCGCCAACACTGGCATTGGTAGAAATGCTCGGCGTATTGTCTGCGTTAAATTGCGTGATGCCACAGCTTTCCGCAACATCATCCGCATTAAACCAAATCATATCCAGGCCCGGGTTGCTAAAGAACAAGCTGTTGGTCAGATTTCCTACATCATTGTAGACGTAATTATGATAATAGCCGACGACGTCATCTGGTGTGTTGGGCAACAAATCCAACCCAGGATTGATAAAGAAAACATGTTTGTCGGCCTGGCCTGCGGCATTGTGACTAACCAAAGAGAAATGACCAATGACATTATCCCCCAGCGTCGCCCAGTCCATGTCCGGTCCAGGACCACGATATAACACCCATTGCTCGCTGCCATCAGCCAGTACCGTATCCGCGGATACCGACATGACATCATCATCGGCAGTAAACCAGACACCATCTAGCCCGGGAGCATTGTAATGGGCTGTCGCCACGGCTGCGCCTGTGGCGTCGACGACATCGGCAACATACAGTGTCACGGTATCATCTGCCGTAAACCAGATCGTATCCGCACCCGGGGTCGAATACACCACCGCTTGCGCACCCAGCGGATTATTGGCGACTACAAATGAGGTGTAATTCAACACATCATCGTCAGGCGTAAACCAGACACCATCTGCGCCGGGGGCATCGAAAGTGGTCCGCCGTGTTCTTATGCCTGACGCATCATAGTCATACAGCTTATAGCTGGTGACCAGCCCTGCCTGATAGAAGATGCGTTCCTTAATCCTGCTGGTACCCGAGGCACTAACTGCGGCGGTAGTGCGTGATCGAATCTGTCGATTGGCGCGTATGGCAGACTGATCAAATTCGCCCCGGCTATCGGTTAATGACACTCGTGTCTGATCATCGAGTGTAATGATGGATTGGGACTCACCACCGCCAAGCTCGCCGGGCAATATGATGACTGGGCGCTGGTTTACCACACCCGTGGTTCTGTCAGTTATTGTCGGTAAAGGCTCTGCGCACGCAATAAACAGGAAAACCGGCACAGCGTAGAGTGCGATTCTTTTCATGAAATTTCCCCACATAGTTTATTGGTATAGTTATTTTTCTTTTATATATGACTACTTTAGTAATGAATGCCTGCAAGATCAACCATGAATTCCTTCATGTATTGAATACACGCCTGAAATTCAAAAGCTTAGGAAAATCCGGAAAACTACAAAAGCGGCAGGATGAATAATTCAGGCCCAGCTTTCAACTTGAGATGAGTAAACAACCGCGCCAAGAATATCGCTGCGCGTGATAATGCCGACCAGTACGTCATCGCGCATAATCGGCATCGCGCCAATACGCTGCCGAAAGAAAACGGCCGCTATCTGGGAGATAACCGTATTCGTCGTCGCCGTGAGTACCCGTGTTTGCATGATGCTGTCTAGGGCCCCGGCTGCATGCATCCCCCCTGTCGGCATGTATTTCTCCAATACCGACAACAAATCCCGATCGGACACGATACCCTGCAAATGCCCGGTATCGTCCACCACCGGCACATGTCGAAAACGATGTTCACGAAAAAATTTCCACGCATCAGGTATCGTCGTCTTTAACGACAAGGTCATCACCGGACTACTCATGAGCTGTTCCGCGACCAGTTCTTTATAAGGTTTCGCGCCGCTACCTTCTTCATAGGCATAACGAAGTCGGTCACGACCGTAATGCAGACGCTCTTCGACCGGTACGCTTTTTTCTACGTGACGTATAGGCACCGTGCCGTTTACCGGTTCGATGATTTTCTCTTTAAAGAGATTGTCGAGTTTAATCTCATCGCGGATGCCCGGACCTATGATAGAAAACGCCATTAGAAATCACTCGTCAATGTTAAATATCCACGTGATCGTTTATCACCGTCCATCGCCTTCGCCAGACCAATATGTATATTCAAAGGCATGTAGTAAAAGGAGATCGTATTAATACGCATCTCTGCCCCAACTCCGCGATACCAGTCTGTCATAGAAAGTATATCTCTCACTCCCGAAATGTGATCTTTACCCCATCCGGCTTCAGCGTAAAACGCCATGGACAAATAATTGATACCGATAGGCGGGGCCATTAAGCCACGCTCCAAACGCCCCAGCGGAACACGTAATTCAGCACCGGCGAAGAGTATTTTACGCGCGTTAATCTGTGCTTCCGGATAGGCACGCATGGGAAATGAGCGCCCCCCCCAACCAGACTGTATCGACTGAGCCTGTAGCGATTTGCCCCCGAGTAGCGAACGATCTGCCTGATCAAATCCCGCCACGCCAATACCGCGAAGTGCGAGTACGCGATTCCGTTTCAAATTGATGTATTCACTCCAAATGCCGCGCGCCAGATTGCCTTGTTCCCCGCTCTCATAGCGGTGTGTTTCCAAGGCAAATTCGATTTCCCGGCCATCTTCAGGACTGATAGACAAACGTGGACGAAAGTGATTTTTATAACCCACGCCAAGGCCACCAAGATAGAGCCTATCCTTGGTTAACATTTCTTGCGTCGATGAAGACAGGATGTGGTTTTCCTGAACCTCTCCACGCAAAGTGAAATACGCACCTTGACGTATTTTGCTCCAGGGCAATAACAGCGACATCCCCGCAAAGCGATCATCATAAAGATCTTTAGTCGTATCGTTTGCAATTCCAATTTCGCGCCCGCCATCCAGATTGATTTGCGGTGTCCAGCGATTGTTGATGTATCCAAGATAAAACGAAATCTGTTCTGGATTGCCGTTATAAAAAACTCTGGTGAAGTAATTGTGATGATCTAAGGGATCTGAGCCCAATAAAGAGATACCGCCGATGAACCCCGCATCGCCGCCATACCCTATTGCCCACCCCCATGCCGTAGGCGTCATGTATCGCAGACCGGAATAGCTACGCTCCTGCAATCCGGGAATATCTCTAAACGTCCTGCCTGTACCAGATGACAACACGGCTGTTGATGGCCTTGTTACCACCGCAGATTCTGGACTGATCTTCATTTGGTAAAGATCAAATCCATCGATGTGATAGCCGGTATAGAACAGTTGATCGTTTCTTACCTGGGGATTGAAGGCACCGCTAATGACTTGCGTAATACGACGTATCTCGCCGCTTTCCCGATCAAGGCGATGGATATCGTAGACGCCCTCATTTTCCATCGTAAAAAAAACATAGCGACCGTCTTCCGACACAAAGGGGTGATTTTCAATTTCGGGACCACGTGTCAGTAATTGCCACTTGCCGGTATCGAGTGAGTATTGCTGTAGATTCCATCCACTTTCCGGCTCCCACACTGACGCGATAATGTGCTTACCATCGGGCGTCCACGTTGGAGAACTCACCACAACATTAGCGGGAGACTCCCACAAGGTTTTCACGATATTTCCGGATTTATCTGCCAGCATTAATCGATTGCGATCCGCCTCGGATTGAGCCAGCAAAAGCTGTTCGCCATTGGGGTGCCAGGCTACAAAGTGAAAACGACCTTGGGAAGTGAGTCGTTTGAGTGATTTGGACTGAGGTGCTAATAAATAGAGATCATAAAACATCTCGACATTCTGATTTGTTTCCGGCATCACCACTGCAATTCCCGACTCGGCATGATAATCAAAACGCGCTGAATGATTGACTTCTACAACGATTGATTCTTTGCCTGACGGTTCGCGCTTATAAATAGTATTTCGGTTAACACCGTCGCTACTCACAAAATACAACTCGCCCGAAGCAGCAATACGCGGATTACTTGTTCTGTAGGCGCGATGTGTAAGTCGTTCACCGCTACGCTGCTGCGATTCCAGTCTTTCGATATCGCTGTCAAACTTTTTGTGTAAGTAAACTTCAAACGCTTTCCATAACTCGTGCAGGTTCTTGTCAAACACTTGCAAGGCCGTGTAATTCACGAAAAAGGGAAGAAAGTTATCGCTGTGTTCATGCAACCATTGCCGCATCTTGTCCTCGCCATAGGTTTCGGCAAGAAAACGGTGAAAATACACACCGTATAGATATGGCACTGTCCCACCGGGCCAGGTGGAGTAAATCTGATTTGCCTTACGTATGGGCTGGATGCCGTTGATGACCTCGGTACGCATCATCATCTCGAAATAACTGCTCTGCCCTCGTCCGATCCCGCGCGTATCGTCGGTTTCCACATAGGTGGCCAGACCTTCCTTCATCCAATGGGGCGTGGCCCATTGCGGAAACACAAAGTAATACAGGAGCGGGTTGCGACCTACGAGTACTCGCAGAAAACGAGGAACCCCCTTGGCCATGTCCAGATGCAAAATATGGGTGTATTCGTGAAAGATCACCGTTTCCAACCAGCCCCCGTGATCTTCAAGACTGTCGATATCATCAGGTGGTGACACGAAAATATACATGGTATTGCGCGGCAGTGGCGTTGCAGCGCCATTACTCATGTCGATGCGATCGATCAAAACCATATGGGTCTGGGAACCAGGCATCCAGGTAAGGCGCTCACTCAATTCTGCATGAGCCGCTTCGGCAATCGCCACTGCTCGTGGGGCAAGATGCTCTATACCCTTATGGTAGTGGGTGATGAAATGTTCACTTTCGATGGTATACCAGGGAATTGTCGGCCCGGAAAATGCCGTCGCCCGAGCGTCGACTGATATGCAGCACAGCAAGATCAACATCAGTACCGGCTTTATTATATCTATTTTTTGCCCGGTGATACGACCAGACAGATGATTATGCGTAGCCACAAACGCTCCTTTGTACACGTTGGGCCTAAACTATATAATAGTCCGCCACCGCAACCAATCATGAGGATGTACTTTATGGCAGTCACTGACGTGCAACACTGGTCTCTGGCGTGTTTTCAGGATTACGGAGATCGTGGGTCTGTTGCGCTCATCCATTGTCGTGACGGTCAGTTCACAGTACAAAAAATGGCGCAAACCGCCGCCTCAGGCCTGTCCCACGAAAAACGTCCGGTCTATCTCAGCAGCACCGACAGTGGCGAAGCCATAATGATGGATGCGGTGAGCAAGAAAATCAGTCTTAGTTTACACGTACCAGAAGATGCCTTTGGTATCTACTATTATCCAGATACTGAGCAGAACGTCATGTGGTGTACCATTGATGGCGATAAAAACAATGGTGCCGACCCACTAAATTGCAGCGATGGTGGGGCCTCTGTCATTGCCATGCGTGGCGAGGGAAATGAGACCTCGTTGTTAAAACTGATCTGCCTGGGGCGTGGTCACCATGTCGTCACCGCTGTCAATCACCCTCAGTTACCCAAAAAAGTTTTCGTCTCCAGCCTGCTCGACGGCATACTCAGTGTCATCGACAATGATCCGACCAGCGACAACTATCTCAATATTATCGAAACCATTAATCTGTGCCAGCCGAACCGGGAAAAAGACAGCGCTACCGATGTGCCTAATAATGCCTTTCCCCACGGCATGGCGTTTTCGCCGTTGACGCGTAAGATCTATTGCCTCAACAACGGTTACGCCAATATCAATGTGGTCGATCCGGTTACCCACGAGGTTGAGGCATTGATCGACATGGAGCTCAGCAGCAATCTGTTATTGTCACCCTGTGGACGGTATCTGATTGGCAAGGGCGCCGATCGTAAATCCAATCCTGATCATGTCATAGGCAGACTGTGCGTACTCGATGCGCAGACACAAAAGATGGAGACGGTTCTTGATCTCCAGGATATCTATCCCAGTTGTTATCGCTTTACGCCAGACGGGAAAAAACTCTATGTCACAACAGCGGCTACCGGAAAAGGGACGCAAAAAGACAATCTCATCTACGACACTTTATACATTTATGACAGCAGTGCGCTACCCGTTTTGACTTTACTGAAGGAAGTAAAGGTTGGTCAGGCGGATTGCGGACGGCGTTCGATAGCATTCCTGAAGCACAACAAGCAAACACCGTATGTGTTCGTGCCGAATCCCAGCGAAGGGACAGTATCAATACTCGATGGCAATACCGATGACGTTCTCGACACGGTCTCCGTCGGACAAACAGGTGCGCAGGAAACCGCTTTCAACTATTGGGATGGTCGTTTTTACGGGGCGTAAACTCTACCATCCGCGAATTTCTCTACTATGATTAGGTGAGTATACTCACAAGGAGTGTCGCAGTGGATTTGACTCGCAATCTGTCTCTGCAGGAACCGGTGTTGACCGGAGATGATGTTACCGCGCTTCAAAAAAGGTTGATCTTTCTTGGCTATACCACTGTCAGTGGTGCCGATGGCGTTTACGGCGAACGAACCGACAAAGCGGTTCGCGCCTTCCAGAAAGCCAACAATCTCATAGAAGACGGCGTTGTTGGCCAGTTCACCTGGAAGGCCTTATTTAAGAGTTATCTGCCGCCCTCATTCCAGTTACTCACACAGCTCAAGGCTGATCTGATTAAACCCCACGGTTTTCGCGACAGTGTTGTCTGGCAATTGGCCGACAATGGTATTTTGATCGATCACAATATGCCGGAAACAACGGGAGGCGAACCACTGACGATCGCCCGCATCTGGGAGAGCTGGGGCAGTGCCATCGAAAGACATGCGGAAGATTTTGGCGTGCCGGTTGAACTCATCATGGCGACGATATGCACCGAAACGCGAGGTGATCCAAACGCCGTGCGTATCGAGCCAGGATATGTCTCTGACCAGGAAACGCCGCATCGCGTGTCGCCCGGTTTGATGCAGACATTGATCTCAACTGCGCGTCTCTCACTGCGTGATGACAGCATTGATCGCGACTGGTTGCTTGTGCCTGAGAACGCGATCAAAGCCGGCACGGCCTATATCGCACGCCAACGCAAAGCCACGCACTTCGATCCACCCAAAGTCGCCTGCGCATATAATGCCGGCGGCATTTATTACAACAAGGGCACAAACAATCGCTGGAAGATGCGCCAATACCCACTCGGCAGTGGCGAACACGCCGATCGGTATGTGAAGTGGTTTAATGATTGTTTTCGTTACTTCGCCTCACAGGACTTAACCCCCGGGCCAAGTTTCTATAATTTGATGGGGCAGAGTGATTTGGTAATAGGCTAGGATTTTCTTTACTTCGAAATAATCTCGATCAACGCATCGCTGAAATGACATAATTGTTCGTTCGCGCTATCGCCTCGGGCGATTGCATCTTTCAAGCTTGCGATTTCGGGCGTGTTGGTTGTTTTGATGTCGTCCAGAAGATTCGATGCAATTGCAGATAATTTCTCAGACACCAGCTGTTTATTCTGCACCTCACACTGCATGCTCGATATGGCGGCCAGTCTACCAAGTTCGATGATATAGCCTTCCTCTGTTGATTGGCTAAGGGTATCCGCCAAACTGCTTTTCGAAATGCCCAATTCAGAAAACGCTTTTTCTCCCAGTGAATCGATCCCTTTGCCAAAACCGGTTTCAAGCAGCACTCTCACTCTGCTCTTCTTGACAAAAAACGAACGTGAAGTTGATTGTGTAGTGGGATGTGGCGTGCGCGGCTTGACAGCCCATTGCTGAGTCAGCG
Organism: Gammaproteobacteria bacterium; assembly: GCA_029881255.1. Lineage (NCBI taxonomy): Bacteria > Pseudomonadati > Pseudomonadota > Gammaproteobacteria > Gammaproteobacteria bacterium. The sequence goes on from JAOUMY010000006.1 coordinate 43,354, forward strand.
ATACGCCGTGTTCCTGATAGATCAAGTCGATACTTACACTGTGTGACACGTCTCGATTTATGACGACTAATGTGACTGACATAAGGACTACAAATGTCGCTGCGAAACCGCCTCCGATAAACCAGGTTCTCCGTCCAAAGAGAAGCTCTTTAAATTGTTGAGCCCATCCGTGCCTGTGCGCCTGCGTCGAAACGGGGTCATGTTTCACCGAGTCCCGACGTTCATCAAAAAGGGAATTGACCTCGACACAATGTATCCAGCGCTCGTAAACATCCGCTGCATTCGCGATATGTGACAATACCTGCGCTTTGCGGGTTTCATCAAGTCGTCCATAAAACAGCATGATGAGATCTTCATCGCTCGGCATGTGACCGACCGCCGCCGCCTTAGCACCACCAAGCTGAATCCCCACATAGGCTAGCGCATTTTCTTTTTTGTCAGACATTCAGACCATCTTTCCTTAGTGCTTGTATCGTTCCCATGCTTTAAGTATTAGTAGGACAGAAATACAAAATTGAACAAAAAAATGAATTTGTTCACTTCTTATTCGTTAATTCCGAAATTCCTTCGAAGGAAATTCCGGCATCTATAAATGCAGCATGAATTCTATCCAGTGCCTTTTGTATAATGCGTCCAGGCATATACTCTGCCAGTCCAAGGGCTTGCGCGACGGTTTTACGCTTTATGCCATCTTGATAAACCATTTTCAAAATTACACGCTCCAGATCGGAGAGTTCGAGTTCCTGCCTCATACGTTTTAACTTTGAGAGCAATGCTGTTTCAACAATATGGTCATCTTCAAACACTAAACCATCAACCCGCTTGGCCGGGTCAGGGTTGTCATTCAGAATAAGACTCATGAGCATGAGCATTTGCCTGTAAAAGGCACTGGTAACATGATCGTCGGGCGTACGATAGTCTGCAATCAGATCGTCAGACGAATCCTTATATTCCCCATCGAGCGAGGCTGCCGCAAATTCCTTATTGCTGTGACCACACCACGGTAGTTGCGCCTTGATCGTCTTTATCGCATGTCGGATGACGCTTTCTTCACGCATGTCACGAAAAAGCAGGCTATCCACTAACACGGGAATTTCCATCCGTTCAAGACAGAGCATTTTCCATATCTTGATCCAAAAGTCGCCCTGGTCACTAAGCCATTTTGGAGGACGCATACGTCCAAAGCGTTTGCGGGAAAACTCTTCCAGATAATTCTTCGCAAGAGTATGAAGAAAGGTCTCGGGTTGACAATTACCTTGAAAGGAAGAAAGCACAGACCAGTCATCCTCACTCAGTTTCTCCAGCACATAGCTGCTGGCTTCCTGCGCGAGCCCTCCTTCGCCAAAACGACGAACAGCTAACTGGTCTAACTTGTCCAGCCATTGCGGCCCAAAGATGATATTTTTCCAGTCCATGTCTTACGCGCAATGTTTGCATCCCACACCCGCACGAATATTAGCACAGACTACAGGTTTTACTATTTAGCTACCCCGTCGGCAGTTACTAACTGTAGCGATGCCCTGGCTGCCGGAATCTCCTCGGCATTTAGCAGCTGAAAAAGTTTCTTGAATTCCTCCGAACCCAGATAGAAACTTTTTCCGCGCAGACCTTCATACAACTCACTATTCCGGCCAAAGGCATAGGCGATGACATAATCCCGTCCAAAAGGAGGACGCACCTCGGATATTCTATCCAACTGCAAGGCTTCGAAGGCGGCGACGGAATTGAGTTCGGTCGCAAGATAGGGATATATCACCGACACCAGGCCCGCGGGATCGATATTGAGCAAAAGAACGTAGGCATCCATATTGGTTCGTATAGAAAACCCGATCTCCTCGCCTAATACCGCAGTGGAACCGCGCCCACGTTGTAACATATCCAGTTCGACTTCAAACGATTGCGAAAAATCCCCGTGAACCAGAAGATCTGCCGTGGCCTGATTGATAACCGCGTCTTTAATCGCCGCAGGATTTCCATTTTTCACTTTGGCAATCAAATCACCGGCATTACTTAACAACAATACATGACTCGGCGTTTGCCTTATCTCCAATTGATACGCGTCGCTACTGATTGCAATATCAGTTATCTCGCCGAGAATCTTGCGCAGCTTAGGGTCGAGACTGCTGTCGAGATATACCGGGAATTTTCTTTGATAAACAATATTTGGCGTCTGTCCGATATCGACGGTCTTAACTCGCGGTGACTGAACTTTTTGTTTCGTCACGCGTGCAGAAACCTGTTCGCCAGTGGATCGCGTACTGAACAATTCTCTATAGGCAAGATTACCTTTGTCCTCTGCCAGCGACGGAAGCGCCTGCGGCGTGTGTTCAAATCCACGAATTCGCATCAGGTTTCTGACCGAGGTTTTTAACTCACCATAGGTTATCCGTCCGTCCTGATCCAGGTCGGCATTGATTTCTCCGTGCAGTATGCGTAACAAAGAATCGGTAAACGCGCCGTGTGGCTTACCGTCAACAGTCGGATAGACTGGAAGTAGTTTTGGGGGAATATCGAGTGCTCGCTCGTCTTCACCGGCAGCGGACAGATAATAGATATTCTTGTATGGATAAGGATCGGCTTGTTCGGGCTCTGCCTGCTGCGTCGTTTCCGGTTTCTTTCTTTGTGCCAACCAATCCAAATCATCGGTCAACCCTTTGTAACTCATGACTTCCGAAATATTCATACTCCGAAATTCCGTATTCGCGACTTTATAGCGACTGCGCACGGTATTCCCGGAAAAACAGGCATCGATAACCACAAACACATCGCGCCCACTTTCGTCTAATGCGGTAAACAAAGGGCGCAAATCACGTTTGCCAACTATGAGCCTGTCCACGATTTCTTCACGATTTCCGGCGCTAAACACGTCTACTGGAATAAACGCCCCGGATGTCGTCGGCAGAACCCGTTCGAGCCCCTTGGTATTATCGCTTAATACATCTTGAATACCACTGTCATGGGCACTCGTTCCGTGACCACTCATGTAGATAAATATGCTATCGCCTTTTTTGGTTTTACTATGTAACTGGGAAATTTTTCTGATGATGTTGTCATGCGTGCCTTCTTTATCAAGCACAACATCTATTTTGTCTGGATCGAAACCCCATTTCTTGATCAATACTTTTTGAACCGCGTTGACATCATTCACCGGCCCGGTTAACGCGCGGGTGGGATACGCGCCAACGCCAATCAATAACGCATGTTTTTCGGCTATGGCATTGCCGGTATAGAGCATTCCCAGACATGCACACACGATGGCGATACGGCGTTTTGTTTTATTCCTTAACATCCTCTCTCACCCGTCCTTTAGGTAACTTACTCCATATAGACTTCAATGCGACGATTCAATTTTTGAAGCCCTGCATCGTCACCACGGTAAAGTGGGCGCGTTTCTCCAAGCCCTCTAGTCAGTATCCGCCCGTCTAGCTCTGGCCGCATCGCAATGATGGCGTCGGCGATGGCGCGCGCGCGTTTTTCCGACAAAATCAAATTAGGCATTTCCTCCCCGCGCGTATCCGCGTGACCAACAATGACCGCCGTTTCTCCATTGAACTCACTATCTGCAAGTGCTTCGGCCAATACACTGACATTCTTCGCCGTGTCGTCAGAAACCTCAGTGCTATTGAAAACAAAATTTATCGCAATATCGATAGAGGGTTTGATATCGCTGTCCAGTAAAACGGCGGAACGCCCCTGCAAGCCACGTTTGACTTGCGCGACGGTGAGCGGTTGTTCCACGCGCTTTTTATCGAGTTCCAACATCAACTCAGGTATCCACTTTGGCGGATTGGGCAGCATATTGGTCGCTTTACGCAATATGGACAAAGGCACGCTGATCTGCCCTTGTTGTGCCAGTGACTCGGCGTAGCGCGACATGGCCAGTACGACTTCATCGTTATTCGATGCATATTTCTTAGCGTCTTTAAACGATGCCGCGGCGCTGGTGTAGCTTTCCTGATTCTGCTGTACTCTGCCCAACAAGAACCAGCTATCGAAACGATTACACACCGACACCGACTGTTTCAGAAGATTTTCTGCATCATCTAACTGCCCGCGCTTCGTCGCAGCGCTTGCTTGCTCAAACAATGACTCGCCTTTGTCACAATCGTCCGCGTATGCAATGTTTATTGTGGTGATTAACATGACGGCTGCATAGACACTCTTCCAACAACACATTCTCATCTCCAGTATTTTGAACAGGCCGGTTTCAGGACCGCAAAACCTCAATTTTCTTGCTTGCGCTATTTTAGAGGGACAGTTTGTTTTTATAAACAACGAGGGGTATCAAAAAATTGGGGCCAGGCGCCTTCAGGGACATGAAAACCATGCAAGCCCGGCAAACTACACGATCAATTATTCCTTTTATTACATATTATTATCCGATAAATATAATATTATATCTCAACCTAAGCCCTGCTATGCCTTTGTTCGAAAACGCAAGGTCAGCGTGGGGACAAAGAAGTGCTCATGCGCGACAAATCCTCCCCACGCTGGCCCAAGCCAGTCCGGATATATCATCGCCACTACATAGGCTCAGTAATCAAAACCATATCAGCATCGCCGCCCAGCGCCTGATCACCCAAGTTACCGTAAGTAAAACCGGTCAAAAAAACCAGTCCCTGCTCTTCGTCAAGCAACAAGGCATTGCCAACATCGCTGGCACCAGTCCCGTATTGCTTGCTCCATATCAGCGAGCCTTCGGGTGATAGCTTGATGAGAAATATGTCTTGTAAACCGGCATGCGCATTTGATTCGTTCGATACGGTGCCCTCTGTTGACCCGGTAACATATATCTCGCCAACAGAGCTTACGACAACATCGTGCCCCTGCGTCCAGGCGCCCGCATCGATTTGGTAGGACCATATCTTGTTCAAGTTACTGTCGAGTTTAATCACAAAAACATCGGCGCGGCCGAATGTGTTCTTAGTCAAATTGTCACCGATCAATCCGCCCGTCATCCCCGTAATAATGAGTTCCCCATTCTGGTCGAGCGTCATTGCATACGCATAATCGGTACTAAGCGTACCCAGTTGTACTAATTGCGTTCTATCGCCTTCTGGCGTGTACCTGGCGACAAAATAATCCCAGTCGCCACTATTACTACCTGGGCCCGTTAGTTCTGATGCTGTCGAGCCTATCGCGTAAATCGAATCATCCGCGGCGACCACGACATCATTGCATTTGGTCGAGGCCGAGCCTATCGTACGCGACCAGATCTCCGCACCGGTTTCGTCCGCCTTCAACACAGAACATAGCTGTGCTGTTTCGTTTCGCCAGCCGCCAACAATAATGTTATTGCCTGAATCAACCTTTATTGATGTGGCCCTACCTCGGCCTGGAGAAAACGCCCACATCAATACGCCGGTGGCATCGTATTTTGCGTAAAACTGATCAAAGTCTCCGTCGCCTGCTATTGCACCACCAAAGTCTCCACCGGTTTCACCGCTAACCAGGATGTCACCCAGCAAATCCACGGCGATGGAGCGACCGTATTCCTCACCAATAGATCCACTTTGTTGCCGCCATTGTTCGACACCGTTGGGATTAATATTCACCAGCACAATGTCCTGACTGCCGATATGGCTGCTAGTGCCCGCAAAGTTTCCGGAGCTATTACCAGTGATCAATAAATCGCTGGCGTTTGACATCGTCATGCCTATTCCCCAGTCGAGTCCATCCGACGTACCGATTTGTTCTATTGATGAACGATTTGGAAACACTTCGACAGGGTCTGATGCGATTTCATGTCCACCACTAAATGTGGCGACGACAACTGCGTAGTAGCGTTGCCCATTGTCCAGCGGAGTGATCACTGCTGGAGAAGTCACCGACGGAAACAGTCTTGCGTCTGTAAAATCCGGATAAAACTTATAATTGAAATCTGGATTACTTGAGAGATAAATTGAATAGGACTGAGCGCCAGCGGCATTCCATGATAGCGTTGCCTTGCCGCTACCCGACTCCACCACTGGTGTTATCTGCGCAAAACAAAACACCTGGATATTGTTTACATCGCCGCTAACGACACCTACGCCACCGGTCACCGAGCATCTCTGCCCAACCGGCGGATTGCTAACGCTAAGCTGAAAACTATCCCCGGCCAGCAGAGTGTTAGGAAAACTAATCAGGGAATTAACCTGCAATTGTGCCGCAGTCACCGTAAGCGGAGTAAACTGATTTAGTTGCATCGATATTTCGCCGCCGGTGATACCGAAAAGACTCGCACTAATGGTATACGATTGGTCAACAGGCTGTGGATCGGCCTGATTTTTCAAGACGCTAATGGCCTGCTCAACACTGGCAGAGTTTCCGCTACTGTCATACGCCGTCCACAACACTGTCGTTGAGCCGATGCCTATCGTCATTGGCAGGCTTGCGTTCAATTCGATTCGATCTGGAAAAAGCTCTTCCACCACGGGCGGACTTAGTGTTTCAAAAGTATAACTATCGGCTGATGTGTGCTGCACAATCGGATCGGGGGTAATAAATACTGGCGGAGTGGTATCTATGATGGTGACAAGTTGGGTATCACTCATACTATGATCCGCATCTCGAATAACCCAGATTACCTCGGTCTGGCCTAAAGGAAACCCCTGGCCCGGCGCATCATTGAGTATGACGGTACTTGCTTCGTCAAATCCAGAACCATTCGTCGTCCCCAGCAGCACCTTGGTAAACTCAGCACTCGCCTCCATCGTTACATCTGCTGGCGCATGAAACTCTCGCTTTTCTGCGCAATCAATGTCTATAACAATTTCGCTGTCATCTACCACTCTGCCGGTCGAATTATTCAACTCACAATGCTGAATATCCGAACTTTCATCGATTGCAACGGTGTAATGACTTCCCACATTCAACGGTGTCTGAAAGGTATATCGTCCGTCCTCATCGACGATCAAACTGTCATTAAATTCCAGTCCCAGCTTGCGCAGGGTAACTTTACCCTTATTAATGAGGATGAGTTCACCGTCAAGATTTTCAACATCGACTGAAACGAATATGGATTTGGTTTCCGTACCACCGATACCACAGGCAGACAGTAGCAAAACTGAGAAAACGAGAAGCAGGGAATTAGTCACAACATTTCGCACGCGTTGGAACACAGGCTATAGTCCTACCGTATAACTCAACCCGGCGATCAACCCATGTTCGCTAATTGCAGAACCAGAAAGGCTACCGAGCAAAACATTTTGTCGATATTTGTAGCCCGCAGAAAATCGCCAATCAGGGGCAAGCTGAGGTAACCAGGCAAGGCCAATCTCACCTGTCAGATTTACCCCTTTGTGTGCTGAACTTTGTGAGCCATCGGAAACTTCGCTATCGATCAGTAATAGTCCCAGGTTTTGATAAGACAACAGACTCGTTGCAAGGGGTTGATAGGCGCTAATCCCTCCCCCCACTCCGACATCTATCTGTCCGATATTTGAATTGGTGTTGGCGGTAAAAAAACCGGTATCCATAAGTTCTGTTTTTGTCGAAAGAAACTTTGCGTCAACAAATGCCGCAATACGCTTACCGAAATAGTAGCCCAGATAGAGATCCACATCGGCGGTTTGCGTTTTGATATCAAGCCCGACAACAGAAGAGTGGACATCACCACCACTCAGATTGATTCCGCCAAACCATTCCCCTTGGCTAACAGCAATTGTTAATCCAGGAAAGTGCGCAGTTTGATATACTTCACTCAGATATTGTTGCGACGATACATTCGTCTGCATAGACCAGTATTTTAATGCGGAAGTGATGCGAGTTTCCTCGCTACCGAAGGCAGACGAGACTGAAAACGCATACACACTCAACATAAAAATTAGCATTTTCCTGAGAGATTTTTTGAAAAGCGTCGTTGTTCTTTTTTGTACCATCGTCTTAACCCTTACATACTGACCAAGGGCGTGTACAACGGCTTATGCACTTCATCAAGTTCTTCCGTGTTCCGTTGTGGCTGGGTAATTTCTACCTCGATCTTTTCTCCATCAATTGCAATATTGATAGCAAACTTCACGAATACAAATTCGCCCCCTTCATGTCGCGCCCCTTGAAGCACACCTCGCTGCGGCGTTTGTTTGACTGCATCACCCACACGAACCCGGACATCGCTACTAAGTTCGGAAATAGGAAAATAGCGTTTGGAATTATCTTTCAATTCCTGTAGCAGAAAATAGGTAAACGGCGAGTGGCCAGAATTACGATAACTGTCGTCGACGTATTCATCGCCACCGGCAGCGAGCACATAAACACTCTTGCGTCGATTCAGTTTTTCGATGTAGCGAGTCGAATAGCTTCGACCCGTTTTTTCGCTACCCGCGCTGCGAGTAAGTGTTCCACTAAAACAGGAGTCGGAGATAAGCAACACATGTTGAGTGATATCGCTGAGCGCGGCGACTTTTTCCTTGATGCGTGCATTGCTCACAAACAAGGAATCATCCCAGCCCTCTGCATCAACGGGAACCCAGTAGGCCTCACCAGTTTTTTCGTTCTTATAGCCGTGACCAGCAAAATAGATCAGCACATTGTCGCCAAAACGCGAGGTTTCTATTAAGTCGGTCAAGGCCTGGATGATTTCGCGGTAGGCGGCGTTCTTGACCACGCGCACATCAGAAAACCCATAGTCATTCTTCAGGACATTCGCCAGCTCGATCGCCCCTGGTATGGCCGTATATAACTTACCCCACACCTGTTCTTTATCCTGATACTCGTTATTACCGATGATCAGGGCGCGAAATCTACCCGCGACGATAGTATCCGTAGTGGAGTTACGGGCAAGCCCTCGCTTAACGTTTTTGGTGTCGGTGTCAGATTTTGCACTCGGGTCAGCGAAGACATCGCTTGCGCAAACCGAAAATGGCGTGAGTATTGAAGCGACTATAGTAATAGTTGCAGTAAGGTATAAGTTAAGAAGCTTCCTCACAATACTATTCATCCCTGCCACTTGGCTATTTTTTGATCAATTCGCACACCCAACAGGCGGCGAAAAGACTACATATTCTCGATTCGCTGTGATGCCACAGGGAAATGCCCGCAGCTGGAAAGTATACATTCTTAGTTTAGGAATAGGTAGGCATATGCCATAGCGAATTTTACGCTTTATGCCCGTCTCTCTTAACGAGAAAGCGAATATTGACACGTCACTTTCGCGCTAGTTTAGTCCTCTAAATATCCGCGTCTCTCTGATTCGCTCTTCAATAATATTTTGTAACTGCTGATACTCCACACTCCCCACATTTTTATAACGTTGCTTAAATGTCTTTTCGTTTAGCCCCTCAGGCAAATCTGTAATCGCCGGCATAAAATCCTTTTCTGCAAGGTTCTCATTGGCCATAAACTGTTGCACAGCCAGTGCACTTTTTTCATCTCGTGTAGCAAGTTCAGCAAAGCTGACGCCGCTACGATCAGCAATCAGATCTGCAAATGAAAAACCCGATCCCCCCATGGAGTCAGAAATTTCTTTGGCCACCCCAATTGCGTCCGCCAAGCCCATACCCGCCGCTACGGTCAGCCCCGCGGAAACGAAATAGTGTTGATACAAATCGTGGCGTTCAGATAACAAATAGCGATGATATGCGGGAAGGACAATGCGCTCGTCCTTCTTAGGCGGCAGGTATCGTTTCAAATAAAAACCTTGTGCGTAAACGGATAGGGCAAGCAATAAGGCCTTGTTTTCCTCTACGGCAAGATTGTTTTTTAGTGAACGTTGCAGAGCGAAGACGAACATCGGCTGTATCAACGCGGTAACACTGATCTTCTTGCTGCGCTGCGCGCGCGTAATTTTGGCCAATTCATTGGAATGAGCAATTACGCGTGCGCGTAACGCTGGAGAGATTAACAAATCCTGTCCCCGATCCTGCAAACGTCGAAACAGTTCTGGCTGCCATTCGTAGGTCAACACGATTTTATCCGGTCTGACACGCAGGTTTCGAAGTGATGACAAGGCCGCGCGATATTCTTCATATCGTTGGGCAGTATAGCGATGGGTATAGTCCAAAACATGTTTCAGCAGCCACGCCGGAACGTCCAGCTTACCCACTTTAAGATGTGTGATTTCTACAGTCATCAAGTCATCAACTCGAACGTCGCCCTCTAGATTGATATAGGCACCGAATATAGTGAGCGGCGAAAGCAGGGTCGCGCGTATGCCGATGTGCTGATACTCCAGTTTTAAAACTACGTTTCCCGGTATCACACGCCTCAGGCCATATCTGGCTGCCAGATTTAGCTCATCCTCGCGCAACTCCACCAGCTTGAAATGTCGTTGACGCGCGCCGCGAGGCAAATTGTGTTCGATGATTTTTTTGATGCGTTTTACATTCTCATGGGAAAGTGGCTTGCCCGTATCGGCAACCAGGGCTGTACCAGAATGGATCAACAGCAGAAAGGACAATCCCAGCACGGGCAGCCCGATAAACAGAAAGCTCAGCACATAAACGGTAACGCGCATAAGCGCCCGGTGTGGTTCAATCAACTTACCGCCCTCTCGCTAACCCGGCTTTTCCAAAACTATGCGCCATGAAAATCACCATCACGCCTAAATGCACCACGATGCAGCAACAAAGCACAAGAACGCAAACATGCGCACCATATTGGTGCGATCTGATGCCGAACACTGAGGCTTACTCCTTGTTTTAACAAAGCTTTTTGAAGAGGCATAATTCCTGTATTGCCTGCGCCCATAACGATGAATGAAATGAGAGGAGTCATAATGGAAGCACTACAATCGGGCAGCGACGTCGTCTTTTTGCTCATGGGCGCCGTGATGGTACTGGCCATGCACGCTGGATTCGCGTTTTTAGAAGTCGGCACGGTACGCAAGAAAAACCAGGTCAATGCCCTGGTCAAAATCATTGTCGATTTCGCGGTTTCCACCATACTCTATTTCTTTGTTGGCTATAGCATCGCATACGGTATCAACTTTTTTGCAGGGGCCGAAAGCATTTCCGCAAAAAACGGCTATGACCTGGTGAAGTTCTTCTTCTTGCTCACCTTCGCTGCAGCGATTCCGGCAATCGTATCCGGCGGTATCGCCGAGCGTGCGCGCTTCTATCCGCAACTTGCAGCGACCGCGATTGTCGTTGCCTTCGTCTATCCAACATTTGAGGGCATGATCTGGAATGGTAACTATGGTTTCCAGAGTTGGTTGGAATCCAGCTTCGGTGCCAGCTTTCATGACTTCGCCGGGTCTGTAGTCGTCCATGCCGTTGGCGGCTGGGTTGCGCTGGGCGCTGTCGTCATGCTGGGTGCGCGCTATGGTCGTTATCGTAAAGATGGTATGGTTACTGCGCATCCACCTTCTAGCATTCCGTTTCTCGCGCTTGGTGCGTGGATACTCACCGTTGGCTGGTTCGGTTTTAATGTCATGTCTGCCCAAAGCGTCGCCGGTGTCAGCGGTCTGGTCGCTGTGAATTCACTCATGGCCATGGTCGGCGGCATACTCGCCGCGCTGGTATTCGGCAAAAACGACCCGGGCTTTGTGCACAACGGGCCACTCGCTGGACTCGTTGCGATTTGTGCCGGTTCTGACATTGTACATCCCATGGGTGCGCTGGCAATTGGTCTGGTTGGTGGCGCATTATTTGTTGTTACCTTCACCCTGGCACAAAACAAATGGAAGATTGATGACGTGCTCGGTGTATGGCCGCTGCATGGACTATGTGGATTGTGGGGCGGTGTAGCTGCGGGTATCTTTGGCCAACAGGCCCTGGGTGGCATGGGCGGCGTAAGCTTTACGTCACAGCTGATTGGAACGACAGTTGGCGTGGTGTTCGCGGCGGCTGCGGGTTTTCTGGTGTATGGACTACTCAAAAGCAGTGTTGGCATACGCCTGACTCAGGAAGAGGAATACAACGGCGCTGATCTGAGTATTCACAAGATTTCAGCCGAGCCCAATTACGACAAATAAACGTAAACCTTCTTTTCCTGTACACACGGCGCTTCGGCGCCGTGTGTCGTTTCTTCCTTCCTCCAATCCTGCTCTAATCTGTTAATATCTTCCGCTAACGCAATTCACCGTACAGAGAGGCCGCCGCATGGAAATCTTGAACGCCATCGCCGTATTAATCACGCTTTCTGCGCTGTTTAACTACGTCAATTATCGTTATATCGGATTTCCCACCACGATCGGCATCATGGTTATAGCACTACTTGTTTCCCTGGGTGTGATTGCACTCGACGCGATGGGCGTGAAAATACTTGGTGATACACAAAACATGGTGCGCAGCATCGATTTCAATACCACTCTCATGCAGGGCATGTTGAGTTTTCTGTTATTCGCGGGCGCATTACACGTCAACATCGACGATTTACTCAAGCAAAAAGGTGCAATCCTGTTGCTAGCCAGTGTTGGCGTTATCCTCAGCACGTTTATCATTGGCGCAGGAGCATGGTATGTGCTCGGATTTCTAGGTGTAGAGTTGCCCTTTATTTATTGTTTGTTATTCGGTGCGCTGATTTCCCCCACCGATCCTATCGCCGTAATGGGTATACTCAAGTCCGCTGGCGCGCCAAAAACACTGGAAATCAAGATTGCCGGTGAATCGCTATTTAATGATGGCATTGCTGTAGTGGTGTTTCTCGTGCTACTCGGTATCGCCAGTGGTGGACATGATATCAGCGCGGGAGGCATCGCGTTATTGTTCGCAGAAGAGGCCATCGGTGGCATCGTACTCGGGCTGGCATTGGGTTATGTTGGATTCCGACTGCTAAAGAGCGTCGACAATTATCAGCTCGAAGTGATGTTAACACTTGCGCTGGTAATGGGCGGATATGCGCTGGCAACACTCATACACGTATCCGGACCGCTCGCCATGGTTATCGCCGGATTGTTTATCGGCAATCATGGACGCATGTTTGCCATGTCTGAACACACGCGCGAACATGTCGATCAATCCTGGCATCTCATCGATGAAGTGCTTAACGCGATATTATTTCTATTGATCGGTATCGAAATACTCGCGATAGAATACAACTCATCGTTTCTCATTGCCGGTGCGATATTGATTCCGCTGACGCTGTGCGCAAGATTTATCAGCGTGGCCGGTTTAGTCAGTATCATGCGACGTAAACGTTCGTTTAGCCCAGGTGCGGTGAAGATACTCACCTGGGGCGGACTACGCGGCGGCATCTCCGTTGCGCTTGCATTGTCATTACCTGCCGGTGCTGCGCGTGACGAAATACTCGCAATCACCTATGTAGTGGTAGTGTTTTCCATATTGGTGCAAGGACTCACTGTCGGCAAGCTCATTCGCTCCACGCAGTCTTAAAAAAGCACTCGCCTTGCAATAATATCTCTGTCTGCTATCCTTTTATGCACATTTGCGAGAGAAATTATTGTTCTACAAATGACTATTCAAAGGGTAGCGCGGCATGTGCTGCGTTATCGCTTATTCTTTTTTTGCTGTATTGGTTTGTTTGCTTTCCTGAATCCGGACAGAGGATTTGCGACGGATACCCCTGAGCTCTCGGTAGACGCATCTATCGCCACTGCCGGTTATTACAGACTTCAATGGCAGGCAAATCACGCAAAAAACCCCTCTTTTATACTGCAGGAATCTCAGGAAGAAAGTTTCCAAACTCCGTTTACGCGGTATCAGGGATCCGATCGTGCGCGTGTCATCAGCGGAAAATCCGATGGTGATTATTTCTATCGCGTGCGACTGGAAGACAATACGCAGTGGAGTGACGTTGTCAAAGTACAAGTCCGCCACCACAGTCTGGGCGATGCATTTCTATTTTTCTCGATTGGACTCTTCATATTTCTTTCCACTCTGTTTGTCATCTATCGCGGCAATAAATCAGCGCGTTAAAAGGAAAACCCTTGCACAAAATCAATTTTTCACGCCTGCAAAAAGACATTGAAGAACTCGCCTCGATCGGCAGAAGTGATGACGACAAAGGATTGTATCGCATGGCCTTTAGTGATGGCGATATGGCAGGGCGCGCCTGGTTAAAGGCAAAAATACTTGCCGCCGGACTGGATTTTTACCAGGACGGCGCGGCGAATCTGCATGCACGATATAACTGGAACGAAGACACACCGAGTGTTATCACCGGTTCGCACATCGACACGATTCCGGGCGCCGGTCATCTTGATGGTGCTTTAGGCGTGGTAACCGGACTCGAATGCCTGCGAACACTGAAAGAAAATAATATCGCTCTGAAATATCCTCTTGAATGTATCGCCTTCAGTGATGAAGAAGGCCGATTCGGAGGCATGTTCGGCTCGCAGGCTTTTTGCGGGCAACTGACTCCCGAGAGTATCTACAACGCCGTCGATCTCGGAAACGTCGCCATCACTGACGCTATGGCCTCTCACGGACTCAATGCCACAGATGCATTGCAGGCGCGACGTAATCCCAAAAGCATTCATGCCTTTGTCGAACTGCATATCGAGCAAGGCCCAGTGCTGGATAGTCAAAACATCAGTATTGGTGTTGTCGATGCAATCGCCGGGTTGTTCAAATGGAATGTCACGCTTAAGGGTGCCGCTAATCACGCCGGCACCACGCCAATGTCTATGCGACAAGATGCGTTTCAGGGACTGGCCGAGATAGCCACGCAACTCAATCGCATCCTCGAAGAGTATGGCAGCCAGCGCAGTGTCGCGACGATTGGGCGGGTTTCACTTTTTCCCGGCGCGGCCAATGTCGTACCCGGCGTTGTTGAATTCACCCTCGAAGTGCGTGACACCGACGCTCAGCAATTAAAAGATCTTGGCGGCGCGTTTCGTCGTTCTATATCGGCTATCGCGAGGCGACGTGATCTGATGTTTGAATTCGAGATACTCAGCGAACTGCCGCCGGTGAAATGCGACCCAGGCATCGTGCAAACCGTTCATCAAAGCGCCAGGGCGCTTAATGTTTCAAGCCTGCATATGCATAGCGGCGCCGCCCACGACACGCAAATACTTGCGCAAATCACGCGCGCCGGAATGATCTTTGTGCCAAGCAAGGACGGTCGCAGTCATTCCCCCGCCGAGTGGACAAATTGGGAAGATATTGAAATTGGCGCCAATGTCTTAATCAACACGCTTTATCAGCTAGCGAGTAATTAATGTATGAATGAAAAAGAAAATCAATTTGCCGACATCGATCCATTAGAGGAAAGCTATCGCGAGTCGATAGTCGAAAACCCGGAAGTCAAAGTATCTCTGGCAGAGCACCACACCGCGTTATTGGTTATTGATATTCAGTTTCTCGACGCCGCGCCAGGGCATGGCGTATTTGCCGATCTGGAAAAAAGCTCTGTTCCCAAAGAAGCTCAGGACTATTACTTTGACCGTTTGAGTACACTGGTTTTACCCAATGTACGCAAGCTTCAGGATTGTTTTCGCCAACACAAACTGGAAGTCATACACACGCGTATTCAATCGATGACACAGGATGGACGCGATCGCGGACCTGGACACAAACGCCTCGGCCTGCACGCTGCGCCGGGGTCGAAGGAAGCGGAGTTCCTACCGGAAATCGCACCCGTCGGCGATGAGATCGTCATCAATAAAACCGCCAGCGGCGTTTTTAACTCCACCAATATTGAGTATCTATTGCGCAATATGGAAATTACCGGATTGTTCATTGTCGGCGTATACACCAATGAATGTGTCTCAACGGCGGTACGCGATGCCTGCGACCGCGGATTTTATGTCACTCTTATTGAAGATGCCTGCGCCACGGTAACGCCCGAACTTCAGAATGCCACCATCACAACGGTAAGAGATCGCTATGCACGCGTAATGAATACGCAAGAGGCACTTGCCGAAATCAACAAGGTCGTTGATAAATGAACGAAGGCAACGGTTACATACTCGACGCATCGACTGGCTGGATGATACTCGCCATTTTCAGCGTCGTGTGGGTAACGCTCGGTTGGTTCTGGGGACGCAATACGCGACAGCTTGATGACTTTATGCTTGCCGGGCGTAATGTCGGCCTATCCCTGGGTGTTGCTACTGCGATGGCGACATGGGTAACAAGCAACACCACCATGGCTGCGCCGCAGTTGGCCTTACAACTTGGTATGTGGGGCATGATTGGTTATTCACTCGGCGCGATTGGTTTGTTTCTATTCGCTCCTCTGGCTAAACGTATTCGAATTTTAATGCCGAATGCCTATACCAGTGGCGACTTCATACGCCTGCGTTATGGCGTGACCACCTGGCGCGTGTTTCTGGCAATTTCGCTTTTTTATGGCTTCGGCTGGTTAATCAGTCTGGGCATGGCCGGCGGCGTATTGATCAATGCACTCACTGGCATACCTTACGAATACGGCATGACCGTAATACTCAGCGTGTGCGTGCTTTACACCTTGCTCGGTGGCCTGCGCGCCGTTATCGGTACGGACTTTATTCAAACGCTTTTGATTGTTATCGGTGTCGCCATACTCGCCTGGCTGGCAATTGATAAAGTCGGTTTCGATGCCATACACAAAGGCGTACAGCAGGAACGTCCTCAACTTTTGAATCTGCTGATGCCAGCCGCGGTCATGTTTCTATTCAATAATCTTTTGTTTGGCGTCGGCGAAATTTTTCATTCCAACGTGTGGTGGAGCCGCGCCTTCGCCTTTCGACAGGGAGTCGGTTTTCGTGCCTATGTCATCGCCGGTGTGATGTGGCTACCGATTCCCGTTGTCGCCGGTTTTGTCGCCCTGGCAACACCTGCGCTCGGCTTGAACGTGCCTGCCGCAGACATGGTCGGCCCGCTAGTCGCCGCAAAACTATTGGGGGGCGTTGGCGCAGTATTGGTTTTTGTGATCGTGTTTTCGGCCCTCGCTTCCAGCCTCGATTCACTACTGGCAGCAACCAGTGATCTCATCACCCAGGATATCTATCGCGGCCATTTTCGCCCCCATGCAAGCAATGAGCAATTACGCAAGGCGGCAAAGATCATCATCATCGCGCTTGGCGTCATTACCTGGTTGTTGTGTTTGCCGCGCCTGACGACATTGGCAGAACTGCTGTATTTTACCGGCGCATTTGTCGCCAGCACCATCTGGCCGATTGTTGCCGGACTTTATTGGAAAAGCGCAAATCGACATGGCGCCACTGCGGCAATGGTTCTCGGCACCGCTATCGGTTTGTATTGTTATTTTGCGATCGGTTTTTATGTTGCAGCCCTCGTCGGCGCGGCGGCGTCCATGCTCATTGTGTTAGCCAGTACGCGCCTGTGGCCTGAGAGTTTTGACTGGCAGCACTTGCAACAAACCCAACAGGAGAAAACAACGTGAGCGCCAGCGTTGGTTTTCTATCCGTTCTGGTTGTCACGGCATTGGTAACTACTGCGACAACACCTTTGGTTTTAATTTTCTTATTTATTCGTGACATGCTCAGGAGGGAACAATGGTAACCCAGATTAATCCCCTGCTTAAGGACGCGCTACCTGAAAAAGATACCACGGAGGGTATCGAGCGTCCTCTTGCCTTACTAAAACACATACCTGAAGACCCCGTCCCCTTGCTCGAACTGGCAAATCATTCTGTGGTATCGGCGCGTCAATTTAATCGGGCGCAAATCGCGCAACTGTGTCGACTGGCCGCCAAACACGAAGCCGTTCCACAACAGACTCGACGACCACTGGTGGGCAAAATTTTAATCAGCGCCTTTTATGAACCCAGCACGCGCACACGTCTTTCCTTTGAAAGCGCCTGGCATCGTTTGGGCGGTGACATTATGTCGATTACCGATCCTGCGACCACCGGTATTGCCAAAGGTGAAACGCTTTCCGATGTCGCCGAAATGCTAAACAACTATGGCGATCTGGTGGTATTACGCGAATGTCAGAACGAAGCGGTTTACGAAATGTTAAAGGCGCTCAGGATTCCCATTGTAAATGCTGGTAATGGAACGGACGAACACCCGACCCAGGCACTGGCGGATATCTATACCTTACTCAAGTGGCGACCAGAACTGATAGATACGCAAATGGCGGAAACCGCGAAGGTACGTATTGGCATAGTCGGCGTACCATCGACCATGCGTACCGTACGCAGCTTGTTATATTTACTCGGACTGATTGCTGACAATCTCAAAGAAGTCCTTATCATTTCCGCAGAAGAACAACTGTTTTCTGAGAATCAACGCGAGGATCTGGAAGAACTGGGACTTCGTATTCGTGTCTCCGAAACACTGGACGATGTATTACCCCATCTTGACGTCGTTTATATCAATGCAATTGCCTGGGTCGGTGATGGCTACAAGGAATACGGTAGCCAATACACGCTCAACAACCGTTCTCCGCTAAAGAGCGACGCCATTGTGATGCACCCCCTGGCACGAGGACAGGAATTAGATACCAGCCTCGATAACACCTCACACAACTGGTATTTCGCGCAGGCGCGTAGCGCTGTGTTTATACGCATGGCCCTGCTCACCTGTCTGGTACAAAACAACTGGTAAACAAAAGGTAGTCACTATGTGCGGTATCGCCGGAATTTTTCATGCCGAACTATCCAAACCTGTAGATGCACAAACCCTGGTCGCGATGGCAGCCATCCAATATCATCGCGGACCTGACGGCTTCGGTTACAAAATTGTCGACAACAAAGGCGTCGGTTTCAGTCATGCGCGTCTGTCGATAATCGACCTGGATGAGAATCGCGCGCGTCAGCCGTTTTTTTCGCATGACAACAATCTGCTGCTTACCCACAACGGCGAGTTCTACGACTACAAGCGCATACGTGCCGACATGACATCGCGCGGCGCGCGCTACAGTAGCAAGAGCGATTCCGAAATGGTCTTACACCTTTACCCTGAATTGGGTCTGGAAGAAATGCTCAAACACCTGCGCGGCGAATTTGCATTTGCCTTGTTCGATAAGCGTCAAGACCGCCTGATGCTGGTGCGAGATCGTTTCGGGATTAAACCGCTGTATTGGACTCAGGCCGGAGACACGCTGGTATTCGGGTCGGAATTGAAAGTCCTGTTTGCCCATCCCGAAGTGTCACGCAAGATCGATACACAAGGCCTCTATCATCAACTCATGCAAACCATTGTTCCTGGCAGTACGCCGTTTGAAGGCATACAACAGGTACGTCCCGGACACATGCTCATCGTTGAGCGCCGTCATGGAAAACTCAAGATCGAAGAACGCAAATACTGGGACATGGATTTTCCGACCATGGACGAGCGCGCGCAGGTCGAAGACGATGAGTTTTATATCGAAGGTGTGCGCCAACAATTGCTGGAAGCCGTCCAACTGCGTCTGGAGGCAGATGTTCCTGTTGCCTGTTATCTTTCAGGCGGTATCGATTCGTGTTCCATACTCGGCCTGTCTTCTGCCAGTCAGCAATCACCGGTAAAGGCCTTTACGATCGGTTTCGACGATGCCGAATATGATGAGACGGCCATAGCCCAGGAGATGGCGCAAACCGTTGGCGCCGATCACGACATCATGATGCTCAAGGCAGATCATCTTTACGACAATCTGGAACGCACCATCTGGCATACCGAGCGTTCCATCTACAACACGCTTGGCGTTGCCAAACTGCTGATGAGCGAGTACGTAAACAAGTCCGGATACCGTGTCGTCGTCACCGGCGAAGGTTCCGATGAACTCTTCTCCGGCTATCCCGCCTTTCGGCGCGATATGTTTTTATACGGACTCGATCACCTGTCCCAAAGCGAGCGTGCTAGCTGGGAACAAATGCTCGGGGAAAGTAATAAGCTGTTCACGGGCGCCATGCTCGCCGACGAAGAGTATCGCGACCCGGCATTGGATAAGTTAGTCGGCTTCACCCCTAGTTGCCTGCAACCCTGGCTGAATAGCTCCAGGCATGCCCTGGGACTTATGCATCCCGATCGTTCTCAGTCGATGAGCGACTATCGTCCCGGCGACAGCCTGGCAGCAAATCTCGATGCCGATATGATTGACGGCCGACATCCACTGGACAAGGCGCAATACGTTTGGATCAAGACTCAGTTAGAAGGCCAGATCCTGACCTGGGGTGGTGACCGTGTCGACATGGCTAACTCCATGGAGGCGCGCCCGGCCTTTCTCGATCACCACCTGGCGGAGTTTGCCTGTGCGATTCCACCTTCCATGCGCATCCGTGGGCGTACAGAAAAATACGTATTGCGCGAGGCCATGAAAGGACTGTTACCAAAAGTACTTTATGAGCGTGAGAAGTTTGCTTTTATGGCCCCGCCAGCGCATACCGATCCCAGGAAATGGCAGGCCATGAAGGCCCTGGCCGATGACTTTCTTTCGCCTTCGTCTATCGAAGATGCCGGCTTACTCAATGCCGATGGCGTCGCCTCCCTGTTCTCCCTGCACGAAAGTGCTGACACGCCTGCTGCGACCCAGGTGCAACTGGATGCTGTCATTAATCATATGCTTAGCGTGCAAATCATGCATCGTCGACTGGTAGCCGACGACATTCCGAGGCTGGCGAAACAGAAGGCGGAACAGTTAGGCTGGCGCGTGTGAAGAAAGGCTTTGACCGTGTGCAAAACGAAGCTGCTCAGTCATTCAGGCATGATATTTTCTGATAGACTCGATCACCTTATTTCACTTTTATTTTTTAAAAAAAAGCAGATATTAGCGCTGTACGAGATCGTTCGTACTTCTTTTTCAGGAGAGTTATATGCGCTACATCCCACTTTTTTTGGGCTTGTTTCTATCCAGTGCCGTAATGGCAGAAGAAACCATGAAGAACTGGCCGTTAAAGGGTGAAAACGAGTCAGCCGCCGAAGTCCAGGCGGCCTATAAAGAACAATGTGAAGCTTGGTCAAAACAACGCGCCGAAGAAGGCATTAAAGCCGATGCCGACTACATCAACAAATGCACGCAAGGCATGACCGCAGTTTGGCCAGTTGGCGTAGACAATAGCAGTAGTGGCGAGTAAGCGGTTGTCGACCGGTTTTGCACAAAACCCCGCCTTGCGGGGTTTTTTAATGCCTAGCGAAAAGAATCCATCTGGCGCTATACTCTGTGCAGAAATTAGGAGGAAGCCTAGCCGTGAAAATTGGAGCACTCTGTCGTCAGCAATACCAGGTCGTGGAGGTTGAAACCTCTGTAGCGGAAGCTAGCCAACGGATGAATGATGCCCATATCCATGAGGTCATTGTGGTACGTCGATCGGAGATGGGTAACATACCCATCGGCACGCTTACCGACCATGACATCACTGCCGAACTTGCCGATGAAGAAGTCGACCTACGCGAAATCAGCGTGCGGGATGTCATGAGTTTCAATATATTGCTCGCCTATGACTTTGAGGACTCCAGCACTATCATCGAGCGCATGCGCGCCGATGGCATACACCGCCTGCCCGTCGTGGATAAAAACGACGTCTTGCTTGGCGTAGTTTCACTAAACGACCTGGTGAATATTCCTGCTGAAAGTGGTAAGGATTTATCGACAATGTTGAGTCATCCGCATGAAGGACAGGCGAACCAATCCCTGAATTAGCGTATGTTTGCGGCGTAGGTTCGAGGAGAGATCAAACGGTTTGTTGTAGCGGCTCATCTTCATGGATTTTTTGCAACAGGCTGAGCAATTCAATTTCACCTTTACTCAGACCGCTGGTCTCGGAAACTGATTCAACGGTTGCGCCATCGCGTATCATCCGTATGGCATGTTGATAGGTCTGATAGGAAGGGTCTTTCAAGGTCAGTTGATCCTGCGCCTCCTCCAGCTTGGACATACGACGTTCTATCAGTTGCAAGCGCTTGCCCACACCCTTGGAAGAATCGTACAAACCCTTCACATCCCAGGAAAGCTCATTCATACGCTTATAAATTTCAGCGTTTTTCATTTTCTCCTCAGCAAGACGTTTGAGAAAGATGGCGGTAATCGCCATATTTGAAAGCGCCAGTATGGCGACCGCCGCCAGACCTAAAAGAATTGGGTTAAATTCGTATAACATACATGATCACTATAACTTGCCTGATATAGACAAAGAGACGGGACACGCCGTTTATCAAAAACCCGTCATGTCCTGTAGTTCTTCATTATTAAAAAGTCGATTCAGATCGACGAGGATTAATAGCTTCCCGTCCATGCTGGTCACGCCCTGTATAAAACGCGAGGCATCTTCGCTTCCAACATTGGGTGCCGCCTCAACCTGCGACTGGGGGATATCGACAACTTCAGCAACACTGTCGACTAGCATTCCAACTTCCTGCCCATCCACATCGATAATCACAATTCGAGAGGAATCTGTCGTTTCAGTTGGCGGCAAACGAAATCGTTTACGCGCATCCATTACAGTCACGACGTTGCCGCGTAGATTGATGATGCCGAGCACGTAGTCTGGCGCGCCAGGCACCGGTGCAATCTCGGTCAGGCGTAATACCTCGCGAACCTGTGTTACGGCAATACCATACGTCTCCGTAGCCAGGTGAAAGGTTACCCAACGTTGGGTAGGATCTTCTTTCGTTTTGGTTTCAACAGCCATATGCATTTCCCGTCGTGCAATGAAATTGAATGAAAAATTAATACAACAATACTAGTCTGGAGTACTCGCTCTAAAACACCAGGCGTTAACGTGGTATTTCAAGCTGCTGTCCCATCATTTCCAACAAACCCTGGCCATCGAGTAAAAACGTGCGCATCGAACGCACATTACCCGCCATCCACGGGGACTCCTCTTTGCTACCACGCCATGTGACCTGGCGCTGGTTGATCTCGACCATATCCTGAACTTCGTCGCATAATATTCCAACCGCGACGCCTTTGAGCCAGATAATAAACTGTTCTGTGGCGGCAACACGCAAGGCATGCATGCTCTGGGGAATAAATAGTCTACTGCCATCAACAACCAAAGCGCGTCCCTTGCCAGGTCGGTTGTATTCAAATATCCAGGGTGCGGCACCGGCAACAGGCGTAAGCTCTCTGTTTGGTTTGTCGATGTTTTCAAGCTCTGTCACTGAAATCATCAACTGCATTTGCGCCACGCGAAAACGCATCATTGAAAATCGGTCGCTGGCATAGTTGGGTATGATCTGTTGAGTGGTCTCGAATATAATCGGCTTCGGTGCTGTAACCGGCGATTTCGCCTCGATGACTCCTGCACGTCTAAGTTTGGCCAGTGGTGTATCGTCGAGCTCATCATCACGCGTAATCGCGTAGGACAGCATTTTTTCAGCCTCAGCGATCACTTCCGGATCATCAGAACAATCGCGGTATTCCACGGTGGAGCGATCATCCTCATTGTCGTTGTCTTCTACTTCATCGTCTGAAAAACGGTAGCCGTCGATATCATCGTTCTCGATTTCAAGTTGCTCGGATTCGAGAAGATCGCTTTCATCGCTTTGTGCCTCATGCATTTCTAAGTCATGTGCTACAGCTTCCGGTATGCCGAGGTGTTGAGGCGATGCAGACAACTCCGCACTTTCTTCCACTTGATGGTTGCGCCCGGCGCCAACCAGTCCTGCGATATTTTCCGCAGCGCGTGCGGCACTAATCGATTCGTCGGCCTGGGTTTCCTGCAACAATACGTTTAAATAATCCATTACAGCGTCGGACTGCGCACTTAATTTCTTTTCTTTAGTATTGCTACTCATGATGCATTGGCCCAACGATGAGGTGTTTGTCGTACCTCAGATTTAAGAAGTGTCTGCAAAAGCTTTCGGTACGCTATCGCGCCACGCGCTTTTGGAAAGCTCAATGTCAGCGGCATATGTTGCGCACTGGCATCGCGGAAGCGGGTATCGACTGGAATAAATCCATCCCACAACTCATTTGGAAACTGGTGTTGTAAAATTTCCAGGCTGTCATTAGAAGCGCGCGTACGCGCGTCGAACATGGTCGGCACGATCAGATAGGGCAATTTGTCCTGACGCGACTTACTAACCATATCCAGGGTATTAACAATACGTTCCAGGCCTTTCAGGGCGAGATATTCTGTCTGCACAGGAATTATCAGTCGTTGACATGCGGCAAGCGCATTCACCATGAGTATGCCCAACACAGGCGGACAGTCCATCAACACATAATCATAGCGATCACTAAATGTTTTCAACACTTGGGAAACAACCAGACCTTTCCCAGCCTGTACGCCTAATTGTCTGTCCAGGGTTGCCATCGCGGAAGAAGCGGGAATCAAGTCGAGATTCTCGACCGGTGTTTTGACTATGACTTTATCCTGTTCCGTTGGATCATCACCAAACAATCCGTACACACTGTGTTCGATGGTATCGGGGTTTAAACCAAAATAAGAGGTCAATGAACCGTGAGGATCCAGGTCAAGTAACAAGACACTACGCCCCACTACTGCCAGTGGACCGGCGAGATTGACCACCGTGGTTGTCTTACCAACGCCGCCTTTTTGATTCGCTACTGCCCAGACTTTCATCGCAATACCTTCGGAAAATCATTCATACATCGGAAATACACTCAACAATGCATATGAAATGCCAGTGTTTGTCATGAGAGGCCTAAAGAAACGGTCTATATAGAAGGTGAGTACATGTTCACAACGGTAGATTCGAGGTAATCGTTTGCTTTCGATCAAATTTCCTGAACAAGCGTATCGCCAACAACACCTAGCGCAAGCACCTTATCAACGATGCCAGCTTCTTTAACCGCAGCAGGCATACCGTAAACCACGCAGCTGACCTCGTCCTGTACCCAGATTGTGGCACCTAGTTTCTTCAATTTTTTGGCGCCTTCCCGTCCATCAGCGCCCATGCCGGTCAACACCAATGCTAAAACATCGCCGCCAAACGCATCGGCAACTGACTCGAAGGTAATATCAACACTCGGCTTATAGGTAGAATGCATGTCTCCCTCTCCCAGTTTGATAGTCGCTTCAGAACCACGTTTTTTGACGATCATCTGTTTTCCACCGGGTGCGAGATAGGCAACACCCGGTTTTAACATATCGCCGTCTTGTGCTTCTTTAACATGGATTTGGCATATCTCATCGAGTCGTTGAGCAAAAGCAGGGGTAAACGTTCCCGGCATGTGTTGGACCAACAATACCGGTACATGAAAATCCTGAGGCAATTTGGATAAAACCTCTTGCAAGGCAGCTGGCCCTCCAGTGGATGTTCCAATGGCCAACACGGAATATTGCTTTCCGGTTTTTCTGTGTCGAACCGACTCGCGACGCTCTGGTTGCGCAACAGGTGCAGGTTTAGGTTCAGGCGCTCTCGGTTTTGTTTCTGTGACCGCCGCCTTGGGCCTTTCCCGTTTCTTCTCCCACGGTACAGGTGGAGGACTAACTGGCTGAATCACTGCACCCTTGGCAATGCTGATAATTCTTTCACACAGCATTTTTTTCGCTTCGTCTTTATTGCGCGTAATGTCTTCGAAACGTTTGGGAAGAAAATCGATGGCTCCCGCCTCAAGCGCGGCGAGAGTTGCACGCGCGCCTTCCATCGTAAGTGATGAAAACATCAAAATTCGGCTGGGACAGGAACTCATAATTTTGCGCGTCGCGTCTATGCCGTTGAGGTTTGGCATTTCGACGTCCATGGTAATGACATCCGGCTTAAGCTTTATGACTTTTTCTACGGCCTCATTGCCGTCTTCAGCAGTGTCTATAACTTCAATCTGCGGATGTTCATTGAGTATATTGCTGATCTGTCGTCGAAAGAAGCTGGAGTCATCAACGACTAAAACCCGTACGGGCATACTGTTCTCCTCACGCTCGCCTTACATAGGCTTTCATCAAACTGGGGACGTCTAGTATCAAGGCAATACGACCGTCACCGGTGATAGTCGCGCCGGACAATCCTTTGGTGCCATGCAACATTGCGCCTAAGGGTTTTATAACCACTTCTTCCTGGCCAACCAAGGTTTCAACCACAAAACCCGCGCGTTGATCGCCAATCGCGACCACAACGACGTGTCCATTGTTTGGATGCGCTTTCAATTTTCCATCTTTTTCAAGCCAATCACTCAAGAAGTAAATCGGCAACGGCCTGTTACGCAACATAATCACTTTCTGGCCATCGACGATGTTGGTGTTTGAAAGATCAAGATTGAAAATTTCGCTGACGCTGACTAATGGCAATGCAAAGATTTGCGTTCCGAGCATTACCATCAGCGTTGGCATAATCGCCAGGGTCAAGGGCACTTTGATACTCAAGCGAGTACCGTGTCCCAGTGCAGAATCAATATCCACAGAACCATTGAGCTGTACGATGCGTGTTTTGACGACATCCATGCCCACGCCGCGACCAGAGATATCAGAAATTTCATCTTTGGTCGAAAATCCCGGCGCAAAAATTAAATTATAGGCATCCCTGTTATCCATCCTCGCTGCCGCTTCTTCATCCATCAGACCTTTTTCAACCGCTTTCTGACGAAGGCGATTGGGATCCATCCCGGCACCATCATCCTGTATGGTTAACAGAATGTGATCACCCTCTTGCTCTGCCGATAGTATGACCGTACCAGCGCGCGGTTTACCGTTTCTCTCGCGTGTCTCTGGCTCTTCGATTCCGTGATCAACGGCGTTGCGCACCAGGTGAACCAGCGGATCAGCCAACGCTTCCACCAGGTTTTTATCCAGATCGGTGTCTTCACCACGCAGCTCCAGATTGACTTCCTTTTTAAGGCTGCGCGCAAGATCTCGGACCACGCGAGGAAAACGACCAAAAACCTTTTTGATCGGCTGCATGCGCGTCTTCATTACAGACGTTTGCAAATCGGCGGTGACGAGATCCAGATTGGCTATCGCTTGCGAGAATTCTTCGTTACCTTGATTCAGCGTACTCTGCAAGGTAACCAGACGATTACGCGCCAATACTAACTCACCAACCATGTTCATGATGTCGTCGAGTCGTTTGGTATCAACGCGTACTGTACTTTCACCCTGTGGCGCGGCATCTTTCGCTGCCTTTCCCGCCGCGGGTTTCGCAGCGCTTTCAGCGGGTTTTGTTGGCGCCGGTGCAGATTTGGTTGGAGGCGCTGTGACAGCAGAAGATGCTGCAGGACTTCGCGCTGCAGGCGCGGCTACTGCTTCGGCATGAGCTCCACTAAATTGTCCCTTGCCATGTAATTCATCGAGTAAATCTTCAAATTCGTCTTCCGAAATTTCTTCGCTGGAAACAGGCTTTGCTGGAGCGGCGGCGACTTCGCCCGGCGCTCCCTCGACCATGCCGAACTTTCCTTTTCCGTGCAAATCATCCAGCAAGCTTTCAAATTCGTCTTCAGAAATATCGTCACTGGTACTTGGTACTGCCGCTTCACCACTGGCTTTAAACTGCCCCTGGCCATGCAGCTCATCGAGCAGGCGATCGAATTCCTCTTCGGTAATCTCATCGGATTCTGGCGCAGCTGGAGGTGCTGCTGCATCAGCGCTAGCCTGGCTAGCGGTGTCCTCATCCAACGCATTCATCAGTTGCGCGAATTCCTCGTCGCTAAAATCGCCATCGGGTGTCGGTGCAGGCGTTTTGCTTGCAGGAGCTTGTTCAACAACGGGGGCGGGTGCTACGGGAGGCGCTTGCGCAGTTTCAGCAGACCCGTCATCTTTCAACAGCGCCTTTAACTGTACGATCAGTTCAGGATCTGCAGCATCAGGTTCAACGCGCTGGTGCAGACTTTCGAACATGGCGTTCAGACTATCAAGCACGCGCAACATCACATCCATGAGATGTGCTGTTACGGACTTTTCACCATTGCGTAACAGATTAAACACATCTTCGGCAACGTGACAAACTTCAACGAGCGACGTCAGACTAAGAAAGCTTGCGCCGCCCTTTATCGTATGGAAACCACGAAAAACTGCATTGAGCAGGTCTGTATCAGTCGGGCTCTGCTCAAGATCGACAAGCTGCTCCTGCAGCTTTTCGAGAATCTCGCCAGCCTCAACTAAAAAGTCCTGTAATAGTTCTTCGTCTTCAAATGACATCATTCATTCCTAGAAACCGAAACTTGACAATAAATCATCAACCTCGTTCTGCCCTGAAACCACGTTGTCGCCTTCCATGCCTGGCACCTGCGGCCCGTCAAGACCACCGGTGTTCACACTTCCTTCACTCTCACGTTTGATACTGCTTCCACCTAGCTTGATCAGCTCGACCAGACTGCTTTCGACTTCTGACACCAGCTTGATAACCCGCTTTATAATCTGTCCGGTGATATCCTGGAAATCCTGGGCCATGAGTACATCGTTTAGATTGTTCTTGACCATATCCATATCATTACCGGCGCTGACAAAAAAGGCCTGCAGGTTACGACTCAAATCCCGAAACTGTGCGGGATTGAGCTCGCGATGCGTAAACTTCTCCCAAGTTTTTCCGAAACTGCCAATAGTATCTGACAGCGCATCACATACAGGCGTCACCGCTTCGATTGCATTCAAGGTGCGGTGCGCGGCTTCATCGGTTTTGGTTATAACGTAGCTCAAACGTTCTCTTGCATCAGGTATCTCCTCCTGCGCAAGACTGTTAATTCGTTCATCGTATCTGAAGCTGTTTAGTGCTTCGTGAAATTCGCGAGTCAGTTTTCCCAATTCGCGGAACAAGTGGGACTCTCTTAGATCTGTCAGTTGCGCGATGCATGCATCCACCTTCTCGTTATTGCCTTCCTCTAACTGAGCAACGAGATCGCGGGCGATGGCAAGTAATTCGCTGTCTTCTGGCTTTTCACTCATTCCTGGTGCCTCTTCCCTTACTTGCTCGCATTTACCCGTTCAAAAATCTTATCTATTTTTTCCTTCAGGGTTGTTGCAGTGAAAGGTTTGACTATATAGCCGTTGACGCCGGCCTGAGCAGCCTCGACGATTTGTTCCCGCTTTTGCTCAGCAGTTACCATAAGGACAGGCAAATGCGCTAGCTCTGGATCAGATCGAACATTTTTCAACAGTTCAATACCGGTCATACCCGGCATATTCCAGTCAGTTACCAGAAAATCAAATTTTCCTGATTTCAGCATGGGCAATGCAGTCGATCCATCATCCGCCTCCTGGGTATTGTTAAACCCCAGATCCCTGAGCAGATTTTTGATAATCCGTCGCATCGTAGAAAAGTCATCCACAATGAGGATTTTCATATTCTTATCCAAGGTAACCTCCAGACCTAATCTAAGCTTCCTTCACTTGTATCGACACATAATTGTTAAATATTTAATACTTGTCTTACAGGAAGTTGGAAAAAAACAAACAATCTTCGTTTGTCATGCACAGTGGGGTGTTTCGCAGAAATATTAATGTGCCCGTGTTTTTCCAAAACCGGAAAACACAGGAATTGGGAGACCATCAGTCTAAAATCGCTTACTCTTCGTTATCCCAATTGGCCATGCGGGATTGAAGACGGATCACAGCCTGGCTGTGGATTTGACAGACACGGGATTCACTAACCCCTAAAACATTACCGATTTCACGCAGATTGAGTTCTTCGTCATAGTAAAGGGCCATAACGAGTCGTTCACGCTCCGGCAGACTTGCAATAGCATCTGCAAGATAGCGTTTAAAGTCATCCCGTTGAAGTCCATCCAACGGCGTACCGATATCATCACTTAGCGAATCTGCTAGCGATTCCTCGCCCGGCGTTATGTCATCAAAACTCATGACGCGATAACCACTGGCCGCTTGCAGTATCTGATGATATTCATCAATAGAAACATTCAGTAATTTCGCTACTTCATGGTCACGCGCATCACGTCCGGTTTCGTTTTCGATGACTCGTATCGCATCTGCGACCACGCGAGCCTTTTTATGCACTGAACGAGGCGCCCAATCGCTACGACGTATCTCATCCAACATTGCGCCACGTATGCGAATTCCCGCATAGGTTTCAAAACTCGCGCCCTGTGTTGAATCATAGTTACGTGATGCTTCCAACAAGCCGATCATACCAGCTTGTATTAAATCATCTGGTTGTACGCTTGGGGGTAAACGACTAATAAGATGATAAGCTATTCGCTTTACTAAAGGCGCATACTTGGCAACGGTTTCGCTATCGCTAGGTTGACCGGTAACTTGTTTATAGGTAGCGACTCCGCTCATAGTGAGGCCTCCACTGGAATCCGACTCGCTTGTATCAAACGTTCAATAAAAAATTCGAGATGTCCTGATGCCACGACAGGCATAGGCCACTTATCGGCTTTCTGTGCGAGATTCTTGAATGCAATCGCAGATTTTGATCTTGGATAAGCTTCCACCACCGGTTTTTGCCGCTGTATCGCCTTTCTGAGCAAGGGATCAAAGGGCATAACACCAAAATACTTCAGGGTAACATCGAGAAAACGTTGAGAGACTTTCAGCAATTTTTCGTACAACTCCCGCCCTTCCTGTACGCTATTAACCATATTCGCCAAAACATGAAACCGTTGAACACCGTATTCACGGCTTAGCAATTTAATTAATGCATAGGCATCGGTAATCGATGCCGGTTCATCGCAGACTACGACAAGAACTTCCTGTGCCGCGCGACAAAAGCTGACAACTGACGAGGAAATTCCAGCGGCCGTGTCGATGACAAGCGTGTCGATGCGATCATGCAATTCACTAAATGCCCGAATCAAACCGACAGACTGGATTTCATCCAGCTCCGCCATCGCCTTGGTTCCCGATGATGCTGGCACCACTTTCAATCCCAGTGGCCCTGTAACAATAATTTCCGACAAACTGCGTTCACCGCTAATCACATGTTGCAGATTGTAAGGGCTGTGCAAACCCAGCAAGACGTCCACATTGGCCATACCGAGATCTGCATCGAGTAACATGACCTCGCGTCCCATGGATTGAAAGGCCAGCGCCAGATTTATCGATACATTCGATTTACCCACGCCACCTTTACCGCTCGCAACTGCGATGACGCGTACCGGTTTGTGCTTTCGCATCTGGCGCAATCCCGCCGCCTGGTCCTGAAACTTATGCCAGGTCATCGCTCACAATCTCCCCAAATGCCATCTGTAATACATCGTCGTCGGCTTTTTGATGCTTGCTGTTTAACAGGGAAACTGCGCGCTTTACCAATTCAACGCCACGCGCACGATGTAGATCTTCAGGCACGCGTTGACCATCACTGATATAACTGACAGGTAGTTGGTGATGCATAACGGTCGACAACACACCGCCGATGCTCAAGCTTTCATCCAGTTTGGTAATAATACAGGCTTCAAGTACCGCTTTCTTGAACGACGTGATGGTCTCGTCAAGCGCCTGAATTTGCGTTGAGGCCGAAACCACCAACAACGTTTTAATTGAATTCGAGCCTTCATTTAACATCGCGAACTGCTCGGTCAAACGCAGGTCGCGTTGCGACATGCCAGCGGTATCGATCAATATGAGTTGCTTGTCATAAAGACTTTTGAGAGTTTTTTTCAATTCCTGCACATCTGATGCAATTCGTACGGGTGTACCCAAAATTCGCCCAAACGTGCGCAGTTGCTCTTGCGCGCCGACACGATAATTATCCGTCGTAATAAGCGCAATGCCTTTCGTTCCGTGAGACAAGGCATATCGTGCAGCCATTTTCGCTATCGTAGTCGTCTTTCCAACACCAGTAGGTCCGACCAGCGCAAACACACCACCGTTTTGCACAATGTCATCTTCGACTGTAGGAATGTTTGCCGAGAGTAGCTTCATCGCGTTACGCCAGATGATTTCGAAAGTCGCCTCATATTGCACGCGATCTGCCAACCGTCTTGCTGTTGCGGGACTCAATCCCAACTCATACAAATGGCGTAACAACTTGGCCTTTTTCGGCATGCGTTTGCTGAGTTCGTTCCAGGCGAGACTGGAAAGCTGGTTTTGCAATAAACCTTTAATGTCCTGTAATTCTGTCCAGAGTTTCCCGAGATCCTTATCTGTCGTTTTGCTCGGCGCACTTGTTTCAGCTACCGGCTTTTTCGCGACAGGCTTTTTTACCGTTCTATCCGGCGTGGACTGTCCGCCGAAACGCTCTTCAACGGTGTCTTTAAATTTTTCCAGCCATTCCTGCGAAACCTGTCCAGTCTCGTTTCTGGATTCCGATTTCTGTCTTTTCTTCGACGCTGAAGAAAAATTGTAGCGATCCTCGGTGGGCAGTTTGTCATAACCAGGAAGTGGTTCAGTGGTCGCCGTCGGCGCGCTGGAATAGGTATTTAATTCTGCCTCGCGTTTTTCGCTACGCGCGAGTTCGCGTTCGATAATGGCATCGGTATTCTGTGAATCGAAAATAGATTCGTCGTAATCTATTGCGGCAATCACTTCGACACCGTTACTAAGACTACGATTGGATATGATGACTGCATCCGCGCCAAGCTCCGCGCTCACCATATTGATGGCGGTGCGTATGTCCGGTGCATTAAAGCGCTTCAACTTCATCTACAACTTCCTCAGTCTTTTCATATATACACGGTCTCTCACTTACCAACCGTCGCCACAACTTTTATCTGTTTGTTGTCCGGTACTTCGTTATAAGACAGGACATGCAGATTTGAGATTGAACGTCTGGCGAATCGCGCCAGTAAGGCTCTGAGCTGCGGTGCAACCAGCAGTACCGCCGGTTGGCCCGCCATCTCCTGACGCTGGGCCGCGTCTAAAAGGGAACTGTTCATCTTCTCAGCCAGCCCCGGTTCAAAACCCGCTTCATGACTACCGGAGGCCTGAACCGTCTGGAGCAATAACTGTTCCAGTGATGGGTCAAGCGTAATCACCGGCAACTCTTCCTCCAGACCATTGATATGCTGGAGAATTGAACGACTTAGCGCCTGTCTGACGGATGCGGTCAGATAGTCTGTGTCCTGACTAGTTGTCGCCGCATCCGCCAAAGTTTCGGCGATAGTGCGGATATCTCTGATAGGTATTTGTTCCATAAGGAGATTTTGCAGCACTTTAAGCATTGCACCGAGTGATAAAGTATTGGGAACCAGCTCTTCCACCAGCTTCGGCGCGGTTCTACCCAGATTGTCCAGTAGCTGTTGAGCCTCTTCTCGTCCCAACAATTCATGGGCATGGCCCTGTAACACCTGGGACAGATGAGTGGCCACTACCGTGCTGGCATCAACCACCGTATAGCCTAGCGTTTGTGCATGATCTCTTTGTCCGCGCTCTATCCAAACGGCATCCAATCCAAAGGCCGGGTCCTTACCTGGAACCCCCTGTAGCTTGCCAAAAACCTGCCCTGGATTGATGGCCATGTCCCGGTCCGGATAGATGTCGGCTTGACCGACGGGTACGCCATGTAAGGTGATGCGATAGGTGTTCGGGTTGAGTTCAAGATTGTCACGAATGTGTACTGGCGGAATGAGAAAGCCCAACTCTTGGGATAATTTTTTGCGCACACCCTTGATTCGCGCCATCAACTCACCACCCTGGCTTTTATCGACCAGGGGAATCAAGCGATAACCCACTTCCAAACCAATGAGGTCTACCGGTATCACATCATCCCAACTCAACTCCTTGGGCTGCTGGGCCTGTTTCTCGGTTTCCATCGGCACAGGGGCTTCTTCTACCTGCGGTTCCTGACGGAGTTGCCACCAGGAACCCGCGCCGGCGAGTAGTGCTAGCGTAAGAAATGCAACATTTGGCATGCCGGGAATAACACCCATGGTGCCCATGATGCCGGCGGTGATGGCCAGAGTGCGAGGCGAACGAAACAGCTGCGATACCATCTGCCCACCCAATTCCTGCTCGGATGACACACGCGTAACAATGATTGCAGCGGCCGTAGAAAGTAGTAGCGATGGAATCTGTGCAACCAGTCCATCACCGATAGTCAGCAAGGTATAGTTCTTGGCGGCCTCATCAAACGGCAAGCCATGTTGCAACATGCCTATGATCAATCCACCGACGATATTGATAAACAGTATCATGATGCCGGCGACGGCATCGCCGCGCACGAATTTACTCGCACCATCCATCGAACCGTAAAAATCGGCCTCACGTACGATTTCGTCGCGGCGCTCTTGCGCCTGCTCCTGGGTGATCAGTCCCGCATTCAAATCCGCATCGATGGCCATTTGTTTACCCGGCATCGAATCCAAGGTGAAGCGTGCGCTGACTTCTGAGATACGGCCACCACCTTTGGTGACCACGACGAAATTGATAATCACAAGAATGGCAAATACAACAAAACCGACAGCGTAGTTGCCGCCGATAACGAATTCACCAAAGGCTTCGATTACCTGGCCAGCCGCACCGGTCCCGGTATGTCCTTCCAACAACACCACCCGCGTCGAAGCAATATTGAGTGCGAGACGCATTAAGGTCGCGAAGAGCAGCACGGTTGGAAAAACCGAAAACTCCAAAGGTCGATTGACATATACCGAGGCGAGCAGAACAACTAATGAGAGTGAAATACTGAACGTAAACAACATGTCTAGCAAAAATGGCGGTAACGGTAACACCAGCATCGCCAGTATAACCACCAGCGCCGCAGGAACGCCTAAACCGCTACGACTCAGAATCTGAAAGATCTGTGCTGCTTTTTGTTGGTTTTCCTGGAGAGTTGCCACGCCTTGTTTCTACCTTGTCCAGCTCATATTAGTGGTCGCGACGTAAATCATCGGGAATAGGAACGTCTTCGAGTGTTATAGGCTTTGAAAAATCTGTACCAGGTCGACGACGTAAATCGAATATATAAGCGAGAACCTTGGCCACAGCCACATACAGGCCGGATGGAATTTCTTCGCTGACTTCTGTGCTGTAATAAATTGCCCGTGCTAACGCAGGAGAAGACAATAACGGCACACTATTGGCGCGTGCGATTTCGCGAATTTGCGCCGCAATCAAGTCTGCGCCTTTAGCGACGACAATAGGCGCCCCACCCCGTTTGTCATCATATTTCAAGGCAACCGCAAAATGCGTCGGGTTAGTAATGACGACGTCGGCCGTGGGTACTTCAGCCATCATGCGACGTCTATGCATTTCAAACTGTACCTGGCGGATACGTGACTTGGTTTCGGGACTACCCTCAGTCTGTTTGTGTTCCTGCTTGACCTCTTCCTTGGTCATCATCAATTGCTTTTTGTTATCCCACAACTGAAACGGCGCATCGATCGCTGCAATAACAATTAACACCGACGACAAAATCAAAAAAAACCAGGTAAGATCTTCACCGATGGTTTTCAATGCTGGCCTGAGCGATTGATAACCGACTGACAAGATATCGTTTGCCTGCCAATACAACAAAGCAACCGCGGCAGCGCCAACCAGCGTCACTTTTCCTATCGCCTTCAATAATTCAATCAGGCCTTTTACGCCGAATATTCGTTTGATTCCGGAAATGGGATTCATCTTACTGAACTTGGGCTGCATGGCCTGCAAACTAAAGTTCCAACCGCCAATTGACAGCGAAGATATAAACGCTACTGCAATCATTACTGCAAAGAAAGGTACTATCGCCCACAGACCTTCGAGTATTTGTTCCTGAAACACCAAACTCATGTATCGGTCATCAAATACTTTAATGCGTTCCGGGCTAAGGCTATCAATTAGTATCGCCATTAAATCCCGTATCAACTCATCACCGAGCAACATCAGCGTCGCCGCCGACGCAATCATCATGAAAAAAGTATTAAATTCGCGCGAACGCGGAACCTGACCCTTCTGGCGGGCCTGCTCAATTCGTCGCCCCGTGGGGTCTTCTGATTTTTCTTGACCGTCTGCGTTTTCTGCCATTGCGTTATACTGTCAGTGAAAATCTAGTGTTGATTGACCAAACCCTTAACCGCCGTAAAAGCATCCGTTGAAATAATTTCAAACTGCGCCAATACCACGGGTAGAGTCATCATTAAAATGTAAAACCCACCGGTAATCGTGACCGAAAAACCGACGGCAAATATGTTTAGCTGCGGCGCGGCACGACCCATTACACCCATCGCCATGTTTACCAGTAATAAGGCAGTAATCGCAGGTAATGCGACAAGCACTGCACCAGAAAACATTTTCGTACCCCAATTCGCCAATTCCCAATATCCTGCGACTTCTATACCCGAGGCGGCGATTGGTAACGAAAAGAAACTATCCGAAACAACACCGATCAAGGCCAGGTGTCCATCAAGTCCCAGAAAAATCAGTGTAACCATCAATACAAAAAACATCGCCAGTACCGGCGTCTGAGATCCATTAATGGGATCCACCATGGTGGAAAAACCGAGTCCCATTTGCATGGCAATCACCTGTCCGCCGATTACAAATACCGCAAATACCAAATGAAAAATAAATCCCATCACGACGCCGATCAGAATTTGATGGAGGATTAGTAAGGCACCTTGAATGCTAAGCGTATCGATTTGTGGAACGGCAGGAATGATCGGTGCGACGATAACGGTGATTCCCAACGCAATGGCCAGTCGCGCCCTGACCGGAATAAAGTTGGAACTGAATGCGGGCATTGCGGTAACCATCGCAGCGATGCGCACAAACGGCCAGAAGTAGCTACCAAGAAGACCACCGATTTCCTCGCTGGTAAACAACATACATCAACCCAGTAAATAGGGAATGTCGGTAAACGTCCTTTCCAGGTAGGCCAGCATCAATGACAACATATACGGCCCGGCAAGCATCAGTGTCGCCAGAGTAACGAGTAATTTTGGAATAAAAGAGAGCGTCATTTCGTTGATCGAGGTCGCTGCCTGAAACATACTCACTAGCAAACCGACTGCGAGTGCAGGTAGCAATATGATAGACACCAGTATAACTATAATTTCAAGCGTGTGTCGAAACACATCAAGTACCATCTCCGGCGTCATGGCCTTGTCTCCTTATACATAGAAACTCGACGCGAGCGTCCCCATAATCAGAGACCATCCATCGACCAAAACAAACAACATAATTTTAAACGGCAGCGCGATCATCATTGGTGACAACATCATCATACCCATAGCCATGAGCACGCTGGCAACGACTAAGTCAATAACCAGAAATGGAACATAAATCAAAAATCCCATAGTGAAGGCGGTTTTGAGTTCACTGGTAATAAACGAAGGAATCAACAGACGAAAAGGAATTTGCTCTGCAGACTCTAATGGTGGATGACCTGAAATCTTCATAAACATTTCAAGGTCAGATTCCCGTGTCTGGCCAATCATAAATTCTCTAATCGGCTGTTGCGCTTTGGCGAAGGCAACATCAATCTCAATCTTTTCTTCCATATAGGGAGAAAGAGCATCTGCGTATATCTTTTCAAAAACGGGCGCCATAATAAAGAAGGTCAAAAACAAGGCGAGACCAATCATGACCTGACTTGATGGCGCCTGCATCAAGCCGATTGCCTGACGCAAAATGGAAAGCACAATAACAATACGCGTAAAGGCAGTCAGCATCATCAGACCTGCAGGCAGCAGTGTGATCAAGGTCATCAAAGCGACTATTTGCAAGGTCAGGGTATAGGTCTGTGAACCGTTGGGATTTGTCGTAACCGACATCGCAGGAATACCGGGATCCGCCGCCAGACTAATGCCAGGAATCAACAGCAACAAGATCAGAATACGCAATGCCATCACTTTGCCTTCCATTGTTTAATTGCCTGGTTGAGTTTGGTCGAAAAACTTTCGCCTGTCGTATCGACGCCAGCAACAGACACTGGATTTTCCAATACATGTAGTGTTTGTATCGATGAAGAAGTAACGCCTACCAGTACTTGTTGTTCACCTACTTGCAAAAGCAAAACTTTTTCACGACTTCCGATATTTAATCCGCCAATAATTCTTAAAGATTGACTAGATACTGTCGATACATTACCGAATCGACGCAGAAACCAGGCGCTACCAAAAATGGCGAAAACAACAAATAAAAGACCAATCGTCACCTTTAGCATACTGCCGCTGACATCCATCGCAGATGCGCTCGACATTTCACTGGCACGCATAGGGCCCTCTTCTGCCAAACCCAATACCGGGAACACGATCAACAGGCAGAAGATCGTTATCAAAAGAGTAGATTTTTTCATGTTCAGGTTAGTTTCTGGATGCGCTCCATTGCGGTGATAACATCTGTGAGACGGATACCAAATTTCTCATTGACCACAACAACCTCGCCATGGGCAATCAAGGTACCGTTTACGAGTACGTCCAACGGTTCACCCGCAAGACGATCGAGTTCAACAACAGACCCTTGGTTTAACTTCAAAAGATTTCGAATACTGATTTGCGTGCGGCCGATTTCCATCGAAATAGTGACCGGAATATCAAGTATCATGTCGAGATCGACAGCATCTCTGTCATCATCGCCGATTCCGTCAAAACCTATAGGCGCAGAACCACCACCGCCCAGCAACTCATTCGCAGAACCGCCACCTTCGGCATCAGCCTGTTCCGCCAGCGCATCGGCCCACGGATCATCATCACCCGGTTCATTCGGCTCAGCCATAAGCTTCTCCTATTGCTCACTTGCCCGGTGAGACCCGGGACTCTTAATCGGCGCCACAATACGCAGCGCCTTCTTTCCTTTCGCAACGCCAACTTCAGCGCGAAAAACAGGTACGCCTGCCGCTCGAATACTGGTAGTTTTTGGCACCTCGATAGAGATGACATCGCCAACCTCAAGATCTCTCACCTGTCTCAACGTCAACTCTGTTTCAGACAGAATAGAAGACAGCATTAACTTGGCGTCCATAATTTCTTCCTTTAGCGCCTGTGACCAACGCTCATCCATTTCCACGTGGTCACTCAAGACACCGGCATCGAGCAGTTCTCGAATCGGCTCAAGCATTAAATATGGAAGACAGATATGCATTTCACCGCCGCCGCCTTCCAGTTCAATATTGAAAGAACTGACCACGACGACTTCACTTGGGCTTACGATATTGGCGAAATGGGGATTTACCTCAGCACTGAGAAATTCAAAATCCACCTCTAGTACCGGTGCCCACGCCTCTTTCAAATCGTTAAACGCGCGATATAAAATATTCTCAACAATACGTAGTTCAACAGGTGTAAATTCACGTCCTTCAATCTTGGTATGAAAACGCCCTTCACCACCAAAGTAGTTATCAACCATGATGTAAACTAATTTGGGATCGAAAACGAATAGCCCTGTACCGCGTAATGGGCTCATCTTGATCATATTCAGGCTGGTGGGTACAAACAGACTATGTACATATTCGGCAAACTTCATCATCTGCACGCCGTTTACAGATATTTCCGCAGAACGACGCAGTTTGCTAAATAAACTCACCCGGAAAAATCGCCCAAAACGCTCATTAATCATCTCAAGCGTGGGCATACGACCGCGAACGATGCGGTCCTGGCTAGCGAAGTCGTAGGTTGTTAATTCGTCATCAAGCCCTGTCCCGGTTTCCGATTCAATATTCCCACTAGATACGCCGTGTAACAGGGCATCAATTTCGTCTTGGGATAAAATATCAGGGCCTGACATTGCGCACCTACTGCGTTACAAAGCTGGTGAAATACAAGGCTTCCAGCGCATTCGCTTTGCCTGTTTCTTCTTCAATCAATCTGTTTATTTCGCTAAGCGCCGCCGTTCGCATTTTCTCTTTGCCTTCCGACGTATAGAGCGTTTCTGCTTCTTGCGAACTGAATAACAACAATAAATTATTGCGGATGATAGGCGCGTGATTTGTTAATTCTTTCAATGCTTCCGGATCACGAGACATCACTTGAATTTCGACCTGTAGAAAGCGCGTGCGACCACGTTCCTTGAAATTGACAACAAAGGCTGGATCTAGTGGAAAGTAAATCGCCGGTCCTTCCGCGTTCTTACCTTGAGGCTCAGCATGTCCACCACTGCCACCCATACCCAGTGACTTCACCAGAAAGAACACGCCCCCCATGCTGACGGCGACCAGGAGCACTGCCCCAATAATCATTGCCATCACCAGTTTCATTGGTGAGCCGGACGACGCTTGTGGCGTATTCGTCGCTTCTTCAGCCATATTCCGTAACCTTAACGAGTGGATGAGATCAAACGGGATAAAAGCAAGAGGGGTGCCAGCGATTCAAGAAAAGGATTTTATTTAAATATCAAAGACTTTAGCGGGCCAACAGGCGCAGTGACAGAGATTTGACTTCATCTTTCCACTAGATTTGCGCCGAATCAATGGCTGCGGCATAAACTCGGGAGAAATTTTTTATGTCAAAAAAACAAAACCTTAGACAGGTTCAGCATAGGTGTTGCGAATCTCGAGTATACCTTCGATGTTTTCTTTAAACAGCTCAACTATCTCTGGATCGAAATGGTGGCCACTCTCCCGGTATACAAAATTTGTGGCGTCTTCTACTGTCCAGGCCTTTTTATAAGGACGTTCCGAAGTGAGCGCATCAAACACGTCCGCCAACGCCACAATTCGGCCAATCAGGGGTATCTCCTCCCCCTTCAAGCCCTGCGGGTAACCCGAGCCGTCCCATTTTTCATGATGGGTATAGGCGATGTCAGCGGCCAGGTTTAGCAAGCCTGACTCATGTCCTGACAATATCTCTCGTCCGATAGAAACATGAGTTTTCATAATTTCCCATTCATCTGCGTCTAATTTGCCGGGTTTAAGCAGGATCTTGTCCGGAATTCCAATTTTCCCAACATCGTGCATTGGGCTGGCATTTAACACCAACTCACACTGATCTCGGTCCAGACCCGCGGCTCGCGCCAGCAAACTCGCGATTCTACTCATGCGAATTATGTGCAGACCGGTTTCATTATCACGATATTCCGCAGCGCGTCCCAGGCGTTTAATTATTTCCAAACGCGTTGACTCCAACTCCTGCGTCCGTTCCCGCACTTTTTCTTCTAATGAGCGATTCTGATCACGAATTTGATTGTGCAAAACACGAACTTCCAACATATTACGAATTCGCGTGCTGAGCTCGGTGCGGTCAAATGGTTTGGTGAGATAGTCGCGGGCGCCTGCTTCCAGGGCTCGCAGGCGAGAAACCCGATCGGTTTGTGCTGTAAGCACAATGACTGGCAAAAAATCTTCCTGATTATCAATGAATTCCTTCATGGCAGCCATTACCATAAAGCCATCGATCTCGGGCATATTGAGATCTAGCAATACCAGGTCGTGGCGATGTACTTTGAAGAGAGATATGGCCTGGGCGGGATCAGTAGTCGCTGTTATGTGGAGAAAACCATCCAGCTCCAGGCTTTTTTCCAAAAGCTTTACGTTGGCTGGCTGGTCATCGACGACCAGAATGCTGGCATTTTTAAGAATCTCGGTGATCATTTAGTTAAATTTGATACCGTCCTGGTTGGCTACCGCTGGATCTTCCCAAGGATTCTACTTCATATCGTTCAAAATGCCAGCAATTAGCTCCTCTCCATTCGATTAATTTATATCGGTTTATAATCTTGCAGTTACGGGATCTACTTTAGTAGGGAAGCGTCTTTTGAACACGTCCATAAACCCACCACTATTCTGGTTGACCAGTCGATCTGTTCTAATTTCTCTACGGCGTTGCGTTGAGTAAAGCAGCCCCATAATCAGTACACCTAGGAGTACCAGAATGGCGCCAAAACTCTCGCTATAATCTATGTTTTCCAGATTGCTGAAGGAAAACTCATCATTTCCAAAGGACAGAAGATCATCACGAGTCGTCTCGGTGGATGATTTGCCTATGATACTGGTCTTTTCATTGAGTGCGACCGGTTCAGGATTGGCAATAGGAGCCTCGGGCACAACCAGCGTCATTCTTTCCGCAACAAGTTCCTCCAGAAGCTCGATCCTTGCTCTTAAGTCCTCGTTTTCCTTCTTTAAAGCGGTGGCCGTTGCTAAGGAGTCATTCAACTCCTGGCGCATCAATTCTAATTCTTCAGGCTTAATTGCAGACTCTTCGTCGAAAGCAAGCGTGTCTGAATTACCTGGCGCGGATTGCTCCATAGCAACATCACTTGCGCCCTCAATCTTGAACAGACTCGTCGCCACGTCCGTATTGGAAGTTAGATTAGCTCTAGGACCTTGACTCCAAGCCCTTTCCTGCTTGGCAATCAGATTCACCGCGTCCATATGAGCGGTCTCGGCAATCGAATCTTCACTGGCGAGCTTCAGTGACACCCCAGGCAATAATTGATTGATATTGCTCTCTGCAAACGCGTGTGGATTCTGTTTATATATAGCAGCCATCACCTGTTGCAAGGTGAAATCACGACTTGGAACCATTCTACGTGCGATGAAACCAACGATCTCACCACGCTTGACAGGTCCGTAGCTCAGCTTGGACTGTGTATTAACTTTGGTCTCAACTTTAGAGGCCACCGCAACCATAGGCACGGCTGAGGAATTCTGTGGATTATTGGCAACTTTTACTGAATTAACAGTAACTTGCTGCATCGGCGAAATAGTAGTAACTGTGCCGGAAACGCTTTGATCGGACTCTTGAGCAGGCATAAGTAATACATCGTATCCTCGTACCAAGCGCCCACCAGTCCAGTTGGCCTCTACAAAAAAGTGAAAAGCCAGCTCTTGAATGCCGGATTTACTGCTGACATGTACGACCGGCGCTTTGCCGTTCTTTCCAGGCCTGACCTCGAACCTGAGATCCCGCAGGTTGCTATTCAACTCAACCTTGGATTCATCGAATACCGTCTTGTCGGCGAGTTTGACCACCAACCCCTCTAACTCCTGCGGGGTATAGGACGGAATATCAATCTCCGCCTCCAGTGCCTGGCCAAATTCAGACTTCACATGCACGTCGCCTAGACTTAGTGCAAAAGCCGGTGAACTCATTACCAACAAGGTAAACATTTTTGTCAGAAATCGTAAACGTGTCAGGAATCGCATAATTTTACATTCTCTATCACTCTACCCCCGACTATCGTCCAGATTGTGAATTTCCTTTAACAATTTAAGCTAACTTTAACAAACGAAAGGCAAAGAATCCCTCAAAACTATAGACTCAGTACAGCCAGACTCCACTGGCAAATCGACCAATATTTTATGAAATTTGCTGATAACTTGTGTGATATTGAGGGAATTTGTTACTATCTTGCGCTATACAGCCCCGGTAGCTCAGTAGGATAGAGCAGCCCCCTCCTAAGGGGCAGGTCGGACGTTCGAATCGTCTCTGGGGCGCCACACAAGCAATACAGGGCCTCCACAACGGGGGCCCTGTTTGCGTTTACGACCCGTAGATTCGAACGTCCGACCACTCAATCAGTCCGTTCGAGTAGCGAGCAGCGCGAGTGCAAGCCTTTCCGCAGCCAACACCCTAAGGGATTGGCAAAAAATTAAGAGATAAAAAAAACCGGGCCATATTGGCCCGGTTTTTTTACGATTCAGAACAAGATTAATCGTGGTTAGAAGCAAGCTCAGGAGCTTGGCTATCGGAGTATTCTCCGCCACCTTCTGAAGCGACATCGTTGCTCAAACGAGGCTTAATACCTGAATTCGAATCATGCAGATTTTCGAGCAATTGGCGGATATCAAGTAAATGCGACCCACCCTCTCTAGATCTGGCTTCAGCAGGTATTTCATCCAGCGTGTAAATAGGCTCACTACCAGAGCTATGACCATCGGCGCCAGAATCAGTCGAACTATGCGAAGCAGTGTTGCTATGCGATACATTATGAGTAGGTGCCCCATGCGAAACACTTTGTGTTGCCTCGTGTGAGACAATACTCGTCGCTTCACCGTGGGCTATGCTGCTAGTCATTCCTGAGTCTACTGGCTTCTCAGACATTTTTTCAAAAGCGAAAAAAGAAAGTGCTGCAACCAGCGCCGCAACTCCTGCAAGTGTCATGGTTTGTTTTCCAAACAGATGGCCGATACCTTTTGCAGGAGTACCGAAATTAAATTTTTCGTTGTCTTTTTCACCGTCCGAATGACGAACTGACGCCGCCTTTCCAAGCTCTGGACGTAAAGGAATTGCGTCATCAAAAACAGAGTCAAGCTTCTTGCGAAATTCATCTTGACTGGACAACTCTGGCTCGCGAGTTTCCGTTTGATCAACTGCTGTCGAACGCAATTTTTCTATATC
Organism: Gammaproteobacteria bacterium; assembly: GCA_029881255.1. Lineage (NCBI taxonomy): Bacteria > Pseudomonadati > Pseudomonadota > Gammaproteobacteria > Gammaproteobacteria bacterium. Next base: position 87,087 of record JAOUMY010000006.1, read on the forward strand.
GCGACGATTAAATCGATGTATCTGGCGAGACATTCCATATTTCAACAACTGATCACAGTATTGATTTATGATTTTTGGAATACCACCCGTCAATTGATGAAGCGCCACATAGGCATCATCATCAAATGCTGGATCGCCGGCCCAGCCTACAACTTTCAAACGATGAATAATGTAATCAGGCATGTCCAGCAGTTGCAGTGGCTGCAGGGAGCAAGACATCAATACCTGTTGTCTAAAGGCTTCATTTTGTGCAGAAGATAACTTTGCATCCAATTCGCTATTGCCAACCAATACGACTTGCAATAGCCCTTTTTCGTTTAGGCGCAGCGACGATAAAAGACGGATCAGCTCAATGCAGTTTTGCGACATAGTCTCTGCGTTATCAATAGCTAACAGGACTTTCTTGTTTGATTTTGCATGCTCAAGCACAAACCGGTGCAAAACATTAAACAATTCTTTCGGCTGCTGCTCTGTAATGGGAAGATCCAGGGCCGCCAGTATTTCAAGCAAAAAGTCGCCGACTTTTTGTTGTGGGTTTCGAACAAAAGCAACAATGGTGTCTTTGTTCTGTTGACCAAGCAAATGAGTTATCAGCGTGGTTTTACCCATGCCTTCCTCACCAGTCAAAATCAACACTCCGTCAGGCTGCTCAAGACCTGCGCGCATCTGAATCAACGCCCTGTCAAAAGGCACAGAATTGCATAGAAATCTTGGATCTGGCTCCAGGCCGAAAGGCCGCTCTATCAGGTTATAGTATTGTTTATACACGGTTCACGTTCTGCTTGTTATATTGAAAGTCGCGCTATCGAGATGAATAGCGATTATTTTCGTTCCATCGATTGTTCATTTTTCTTCCGTCGCGTGCGACCCCGTAATTTATTTAGGTGAAGTCGCACATCATCCTATTTGGGACATCTTAACAACAGATTAATCCGCAAAAACGCTACTACTACGGTACCCAAATATAACAAAACCATGAATCGATGAAGTCACTGCGGACATATTGAGAAACAAGAGGAGATATTGATAATTGACGACATGAATCCACTGAGTACGTCTGACAACCACACGCCAGGCTAAGCCTCGATGAATCTGTCCTACTTCCCCCCGCACAACAATCGTGTATGTTTTATTTTCGATTGTTCCCCAATGTCCCGCGTTGTTACACAAAGACGACACATCATGTCTTTAAGCTTTTTCTTTTAAGACATTCTAATACATAATGCACCCGTTTTGTCTATACATTGCGTAATCGTAATGTACGTTATCAAATATGTGGTCAGTGTACCTTGCCGATTACAGGCAAAGGATTGCTCTTGCCAGTAATCCTTCCGCACATACGATCAAAGACAAAAATTCGACACTCGGTTACAACAGGCCTCGCATGCAGCCCTAGTTCTCCGGTATATTCCTGCGCGCACTGTTCCAATCGTTGCTTTGACGATTAAGATCCGCTTAAATTTTTGTAATCATTGGCAGAAGTATGAGAAATTTGATTTGATCTTTAAGAGTTCAGTAATTTAAATGCGATAAAAAACGGGTTCTGTTAGCGCGAAGCCCAGCCATACCGAATATTTGAGTTGGCGGCACCGCTGAAGAGAACCTGGTTAAGTATCAAAACACACAACAACGATAATCAGTTTTCCTTGTGGATGAAGTGGGTATTATGAAAGTAGCAAACAAAGTCTTCCTGGGTGTAACTCTACTCTCAATTCTATTTAGCGGTTGCGATCACACAGAGCATTCCGCCCATGGTGGAACGCCAACATTGCAGGTCACCAACCCTTTACGTAAGGACCTTTCCATCACCAAAGAATACGTAGGCCAGGTGCGCGCTATACGCCGTATTGAAATGTTAGCGATGGAAAGAGGGTATATCGAAAGCATTTTTGTCGATGAAGGGCAAAAGGTGCGTGAAGGCCAGCCTATGTTCAAGCTGGTTCAGAACCACCAGCTAGCCGAACTGGCCAAGGCCACTGCTGAAGCCAATGCGCTTCAGATAGAATTCCAAAATACCAAAGCCCTGGCTGACCAGAACATCGTTTCTCAAAATGAGCTTGCCCTGGCTAAGGCAAATCTCGATAAGGCCAACGCTGAAGTCACCATGGCGCAAACCCACCTAAACTGGACCGAAGTTAGCGCACCATTTGATGGCTTTGTCGACCGTTTGGAAGTCAGGAATGGCAGCCTGGTCGAAGAAAACGGCATGCTGACGACACTTTCCGATATCAGTAAAATGTGGGTCTACTTCAATCTACATGAAGCTGAGTATCTCGATTACGCGTCAGGCAAAACCAAGCAGTCAACGGTCAAGGTAAAACTCAAACTGGCCAATGGCTCGATTTATGATAGAGACGGCGTAATCGAAACCATCGTAGCCGACTTTGATAACAAGACCGGAAACATCGAATTCCGCGCAACTTTTGAAAATCCACAGAGCATACTCCGACATGGACAGACAGGTAACGTATTGATGTCGACACCTTATCTGGACGCCATCGTCATTCCTCAAAAGGCGACGTTTGCCGTTCTCGACAAAACCTATGTGTATGTAGTCAATGCCAGCAACGAACTAGAACAAAGACTGGTGACCGTAGGCGCAGAGCTACCCCACGTATTTATCATCAAAGAGGGTTTGACCGAAGCGGACCGGGTTTTATTGGAAGGTCATCGCAAGGTTCACAAAGGGATGAAAATCGAACCCAGTTTTGTATCTGCTGAGCGCGTTCTCGAAGGTCTGAACCTGTACGCGGAATAATTCAGAATAACCAAGACGTAGGTTAATTATATGTTTCAGATATTCTTGAAGCGGCCTGTTATGGCGATCATTTTATCGCTGGCCATCGTATTCGTAGGGGTGTTGTCGCTGAAGTCGCTACCGATTTCACAGTTCCCGGATATCGCTCCTCCACGTGTCACGCTTTTCATTGCCTATCCAGGCTCCAGCGCCGACGTTTTGGTACGCTCGACGCTCATCACAATCGAACGCGCTATCAACGGTGTTCCCGGCATGCGTTACATCATCTCGGATGCCACCAGTGCCGGTGAGGCGATGATACAGGTTCTATTCGACTTAGGGGTCGACCCGAGCCAGGCGATGATTAACGTCAAAACCAGGCTAGACACCGTCATGAGCCGATTACCACAGCTCGTACAATTGGAAGGTGTTATCGTCGAGCGTGTTCAACCGAGTATGTTGATGTACATCAATATGTACAGTAAAGACAAACATGCGGACGAAAAATTTCTCTACAACTACGCTAATGTAAACGTCATTCCCGAAATCCAGCGTATCAACGGTATTGCCCAGGCAAAGATACTGGGTAGCCGCCAATACGCCATGCGCATCTGGTTAAACCCAGATAGAATGCGTGCCTATAGCGTCTCCACCGAAGAGGTTATGGAGGCAATAGACAACCAAAGCATTATCGGCTCACCCGGGCGCCTCGGGGTTGCATCCGGTTTAGCAGCCCAGTCCAAAGAATATACCTTGATCTACGCCGGGCGTTATAACAAACCGGAACAATACGAAGACATCATTATCCGCGCCGATTCGGAAGGGGAAATTCTTCGTCTGAAGGATATTGCGCAAGTTTCCCTAAACAGTGAATTCTACGACATCTATTCAAACAAAGATGGATTCCCTTCCGCCGCCATCGTACTCAAGCAGAACTACGGTAGTAACGCGAGTGAAGTAATCGCGCGTGTAAAAGAAAAAATGATTGAACTCGCGCCACTGTTCCCAAGCGGTATGGAATACGAAATAAATTATGACGTTTCCACTTTCCTGGATGCCTCAATCGAAAAAGTAATACACACCCTGGTGGAAGCCTTCATCCTGGTGGCACTGGTGGTATTCGTATTCCTTGGCGACTGGCGATCTACGTTGATACCAATTTTAGCGGTTCCGGTATCACTTATCGGTGCGTTTGCCTGTATGCAACTGTTTGGGCTTTCGATTAACCTGATTACGCTTTTCGCTCTGGTTCTCGCTATCGGTATCGTTGTTGACAACGCTATCGTTGTGGTCGAGGCCGTACACGCCAAGATGGAGACATCCCACACCGTTACGCCATACCAAGCAACACAACAGGTATTAGGTGAAATCGGTGGTGCTATCATCGCCATCACATTGGTTATGACCGCGGTATTCGTACCACTAGTATTTATGTCCGGTCCAGTCGGTGTGTTCTATCGACAGTTTGCGATTACCATGGCCTCATCGATTGTTATCTCGGGTTTTGTAGCCCTGACACTGACGCCGGTACTGTGCGCTATGTTGCTGAAAAACACGCATGGACAAAAGAAAAGAAAAACGCCTATCAGCATGTTTATCGATGCCTTTAACCGCTGGTTTGAAAAAGTGACTGGCCGCTATGTTGCGATACTTAATGTCATTGTGGTCAGAAGACTCATTACCTTCATCCTCGTAGGCGGCTTCGCATTTGGCGTAGTTGCGGTTAACAAAATTCTACCGTCAGGATTTATCCCTGGTGAAGACCAGGGCATGATTTACGCCATTGTCCAAACACCACCAGGTTCCACACTGGAAATGACTAATAAGGTCGTACGCAGATTACAGGCTATGGCAAAGAATATCGATGGTATACAGTCTGTTTCTGCACTAGCTGGTTACGAGGTTATGACAGAAGGTCGCGGTTCCAATGCCGGTACCTGCATCATCAACCTGAAACATTGGTCTGACCGCAAGCATTCAGTGCACGAGATCATGCTTGAGTTGGAAGAAAAGGCACATGCCGAAATCGGTGAAGCCATTGTTGAATTCTTCGAGCCTCCCGCGGTACCTGGCTATGGTGCGTCTTCTGGCCTGGCCTTCCGTCTGTTGGATAAGGGCGGGGATGTTGATTACTTCGAATTTGACAAGTTGAACCAGGATTTCATGACCGGATTGCGTAAGCGTCCAGAGTTAAAAGGTCTATTTACTTTCTACGCAGCCAACTATCCACAATATGAAATTAAAATCGACAACGAACTTGCAATGCAGAAAGGTGTGTCGATCAAGGCCGCAATGGATAACCTGGGTATTCTAGTTGGAAGTACCTACGAACAAGGCTTTATACGCTTTAATAACTTCTACAAGGTCTACACCCAGGGCGCTCCGGAGTTTCGTCGCTACCCTACAGATGTTCTTAACTATTACGTGAAGAATGAAGAAGGGGAAATGGTGCCTTATTCTTCTTTCATGACGCTGGAAAAGCGTCAAGGCCCGAATGAGCTGATGCGTTACAACCTGTATAACTCAGCAGTCATTCGTGCCGTTCCCGCCCCTGGGTACACTTCTGACGAATCGATCAAGGCAATCAAAGAAGTTGCCGCAGAAGTGTTGCCAAAAGGCTTTGATGTAGGCTGGGAAGCACTGACTTATGACGAGGAACGTCGTGGTAACGAAGCTGTTGTCATTTTCATCGTGGTACTGATATTCGTGTACATGGTATTGGCGGCACAGTATGAGAGCTTCATGTTGCCACTGGTCGTTATCCTGTCTCTTCCAGCAGGCGTATTTGGATCGTTCTTCTTACTCAAAGTATTAGGCCTGGCCAATGATGTCTATGCCCAGGTCGGCCTGATCATGCTCGTCGGTCTACTCGGTAAGAATGCGGTGCTGATAGTGGAATACGCGGTCCAGATGCAGGAAAAAGGCATGTCTATTGCCGATGCTGCGATTGAAAGCGCCAAGGTTCGATTCCGTCCTATATTGATGACTTCCTTTGCCTTTATCGCCGGTCTTATCCCCTTGGTTATCGCTACCGGAGCTGGTGCGGTAGGTAACAGAACCATCGGTACGTCCTCTTTGGGGGGTATGCTGATTGGTACTATCGGCGGTGTAATTATCATCCCCGGCCTGTACTACATCTTTGCGAAAATGATCGAGGGCAAAGACCTAATAAAATACGAAGATCATGAACCTTTAACCGAGCACTATCAACATAGCAAGCATGACCATGAAAAATAGTAGTTCAATAAAAATATTCGCAGTGGGATGTTTGTCCCTACTTGCCCAGGCCTGTTCGATACCGAACATGACGCAGAAAGACCCGGATGCTCCACTACCGGCTGAGTACATCACGGGGGTGAAAGATACGGCCAACTCAGCGAGCGTCAATTGGAACGAGTTCTTCGATGACCCGAATTTATTGGCATTGATCGAAGTCGCGATTGCCAATAATAAAGAACTCAATATCGTTCAGCAAAGGATCCGCAGTGCCGAAGCAGAAGTGCAGGAACGTCGTGGCGAGTACCTACCTTTCTTGAGTGCCGGCGCGGGCGCAGATGTGGATAAAGCGGCGGAGTTCACCCGCAATGGTGCGGCCGAACATGTTCTGGAAATTGTTGAAGGTGAAGAATTTCCAAAATACTTGCAGAACTACGGCGTCGGCTTGTTTGCCTCTTGGGAAATCGACGTCTGGAAAAAGCTGAGAAACTCAACTCAAGCTGCCGCGTTCGAGTATATGGCGTCCAAAGAAGGCAGAAACTTTGTGATTACCCATTTGGTGTCCGAAGTCGCCCATGCCTACTATGAGCTTGTTGCCCTGGACAATATGCTGGTCAACATTGAGCAGAACATACAGTTGCAGATGAAAGGTATCGATGTCGTCAAGCAGTTGATCAAATACGGTCGTGAAGATCTCCTGGCGCTTACCCGCTATGAGGGTGAAGTTGCCAAGAACCAGGCAACGATTTATGAAATCATGCAGAAAATCGTTGAGACCGAAAACGAAATCAACGTATTGCTCGGACGCGTTCCACAACCGATACATCGCTCGTCTGGTGGTTTTCTCGATTATCATCCAAAGATGATACAGGAAGGTATTCCATCGCAACTGGTGGCCAATCGACCTGATATCCGTAAGGCTGAATTGGAATTAAAGGCAGCCGAACTCAGTATTGAGGTCGCAAGAGCTGAATTTTATCCGTCGTTTGAGATTAAGGCAGGAATTGGATTCGAGGCTTTCCGTACTCAATATTTGTTCGCTAACCCTGCATCTCTAACAATGAATGCGGTTGGCGAGGTAATGGCACCACTGTTAAACCGTAATGCGATAATCGCAAAATACAAAAATGCCAATGCCAACCAAATCAAGGCGGCATACGAGTACGAACAAACCGTAATCACAGCGTTCACGGAAGTCGCCAACAAGATTTCGAACATCGATAATCTGGAAAATCAGTATGTGCTAAAACGCAAACAGGTGGAAGCGCTGGGTCACTCAATTGATCTCGTTAACAAGCTCTTCCAATCTGCGCGTGCGGATTATCTGGAGATTCTACTCACGCAACGTGAGGCGCTGGAAGCCAAGATGGAACTCATCGAAATCAAACAAAAACAAATCGTCGGTGCCGTCGATTTATACAGAGCCCTTGGAGGCGGATGGCACTAGTGCCACCGCCTTTTTTCGGATCAATACACACCAGGTATCAGCTGGTGTGTTCTCACCACGCCAATGATGTAAAAGAACACCAACAAAGCTATCACCCAGGCCCACAGATGTTTGCCTTGTAGACGTTTGTTACGGAAGGCATACATACCCAGGCCGATATAGGCAAATAAGGCTATCAATTTGGCGAGAAACCAGGTTTCGACGAATGGGTTAATTCCGTATGAGACAGCCATCGTGATTCCGGTAATCGTTAATACCGTGTCATTCAGGTGAGGCAAGATGCGAAGCGGTTTTGGCAGAGGCATGCGATAGCGGGCGTAGTACCATCCCCCCCTGAACAGAAACAAAGCTAAAGTCACCAGTACCGTGGTGACGTGTATCGTCTTAATCATAAACACTCCCTGTTTGCACCCTGGCTATCTTAAACAAACAATACTGGCACCGCCAACCAGTTGCTGTACTGACTTTGCGTATCGGATTATGGTGCATTCGGGGCGACAAATACCTCGGCGGCCAGCACACCGTCGGGAAATCGGGTCTCAAGTACCGTCAGGGCAGCAAGATCTACATTGCGTTGATCGTCCGGTTCTGCGGCAGGGTCGCCATTGGTCACCTTTCCGAGAAACGGATCATAGTCCCCGCGATCATAAAAGCGTTGCAAAAATACTGTACAATCGGCGCCGTCTGCATCTGCGCACACGTCAGTAAAATATCCCGGTAAATTCATACCTGGGCCCATCCCACCGCATGGATCTGTATCACTAGCAGAAGCGTTTTCCAGACAGGTGAGTATAGCGCTGACATTGCGACGTATATTGTTTCCTGACGTATTAACGTAGCTAGCCTGGCGTATCCCGCGTGTTATCCACGTAATTTGTCCTAACTCGTCAAAGTAACTGGTGCTGTGCAAGTCAGTGGAATACGACCCAACGTGAATATCAGCCGCCGGATTTTCCAAATGCGAGCCGAAGTTGCCCAAACGCCAATAAGCAGCACCTGAACCATCAGCGCTGAGCACTGCTTTCAAAGCCAGATACGGAAGCTCAAACGTTTCTGTCTCCAGCGGCAGGTTTTCTGCCGGCTGTACAGCAAACTGCATATAGCCTTGCGCCGAATAGCTAGCTGCGGTTTCAATACCGCTACGACTCACATCTATTCGAAACCCTTCAAACCCGGTGGCGCTTGCATCGCCAAACGACAAATAGATTTGATTGCGTTCACTCTCCGCATGACGCTCAAAATCGACACGCAAATCACTGGGCGCCTGACTATCTGTTGTCCCCTGTGCCAATCTCAACCACAAAAACTGTCCGTTGGTATCGGTTCCCACTGTTGTCCAGGTGAGATACATTAACTTATCCACCGCTTGATCCAGCGCGTCTCGCTGTTGCGCGAAAAAAAGCCATACTTGAAAGGAGTTTTCGGATTGTTCTACCTGAACATGGGTAGGCGCATCGGGATCTGCTGGATTATACGGAACCGTAATGAGTCCCTGACCAATAGTGTATGGCGAACTTTTTAATACGTGGTAGATTAAGAAGTCAGCCAAACAGCTCTGCGATTGTGACAAACCGACCAGGTATTTTGTCAGGCTATAGCCATCAACCATAGGATTGGCGTTTTGGTCTAGATACTGTTCGCAATTGGGTTGGTCAACAACTCTTGAACGGACTTTTTGCGCCGTCTGTTGTTCCTCTTTTGAAATAACAACACTTGAAAGTGTTCCCGGCAGCTTCATCGTCAATTCCGGCGCGTCAGGCGCATCCGGATTCACATATTCCTCATCCGGGCTCTGACTATCAAGCAACTCCTGGAATGGACAGCCGCTAAGCAAAGTCATTCCAGAAAACACTATTACCATAACTAATACATGCTTTATCTCTAAGGCCCGTCGCATAAATATTCACCAAACCAATAGTCAACAAGTGTTATCTATATCGACGTCACATCCTCTAATTAAAGCATCGAGTACCGTAATGTATTTCAGCCAGCAAGGAACAAAATTTTACATAGCCATACGTAGAGGAAAAACTCTCATTATTTCAAATAATTGTGGACATACAATACGAGTTGAAACATTGCGCCTTTAGCAGCGCAATTGCGCCATACTCAATTCCCATTGGCGATGACACGCTAACCTCTCATCACAGTTAACTTGAGATATATTGACCTAATGCTGCATTCCCTAAGCTATTTCCATAATCACACGGCGGAGTTTATATCTATCGTGTTGGTAGCAATTTCAGCCTATGCCGCATTCGAGATTGCTGACACACATAAGCGCTCGACAACAGATTACAAGCTCTGGTTGATGGTCAGCGGTTTTACTCTGGGTACGGGTATCTGGAGCGCACATCTCATTTCGATGCTGGCTTTTGAGTACGAATACAGCCTTTCGTACAATATTCCGATTTCGATAACGGCGTTGTCTATCGCCTCAGTGGCATGCATTTATGTCATTGATCTCCTAAATCAAAGTGATCAAAAGATAAGTCACGCGATTAAAGCCGCTTTGGTTCTTACACTCGCAATTTGTAGTGTGCACTACATAATTTTGGCCGCAATGGAAACTGCCATAGTATTCACTTATAAGCCTACCATGATCGCAGCATCTGTCATTGCCATATTGGTTTTGTGCGTACTAACGCTTATCTGGTTTCGTTATGCGCGTGCGCGTTGGCAAAACAGCGTCAGTTTTAGAGGCGCGTCAAGCGCCATTCTGCTTTGCCTGACTACTTTTGCTGCTCATCAACTCAGTATGCTCGGAATGGATGCATCGGTTTCCGATATGCAAGCCAACCAATATCAGACGAATATGGATAATCGGTTTTTTGTGCTACTCATATTTGTTGCAATTGCTACGACAACTCTCGCATCAATGTTTATTTCTCGTCATCACAAAACTGAAAAAAAGGGCCTGCGTTTAGCCATTCTTTTTACAATCATGGCGATTATTGCCATCGTCACAACCAGCATCAGCGCAGGCTTTTTATATTCTGCGGCTTATATCAACGCACGTCAACACGCCAGCGAAGTACTCGAATTCGAAGCCAAACTAATAGAAAATATCACACATTTGGATGCATCTCTTCTAAGCACAAAAGACAATCAGTCCGATGATGCCCTGCGCACTCTATTTAACAATCACGAACATCAATTACATGACGTATATTCTGCAAACGTTGAAATTTTCAGGTTGCGTAACGACCAGTTGTTTTTCATACATGGGAATCACAACAACAATAAGTCCATAGCAATTGCATCACTTGATAAACGATCTCCTTATCTGCTGGCGCTAAACAGACGATCAGGAAACATTATCGGTCACGACATTTCGACAGGTGAAGAGTTTCTCATTGCATTCAATTTTTTCGAGAATACGAATATCGGCATGGTTTCCCGAATCCCCATGGACGCAATCAGATCCCCGTTTATCAGTGCTGTCATATTTTCTCTTGTTGGCGCTATTGTCGCGATGCTTTTTGGCACATGGTATCTACTGGCTACGTTTAACCCGGTTATTGACCGTCTGCGCGATGAAAACATTGAACGGCGCAAAGCAGAAGAACAATTGCAAAAGGTTACCGACGAGCTCGAGGCCAAAGTTCTCGAACGGACAGACCAACTCCAACAAGCACTATTCAGTGCGCGCTCAGCTAACAAATCCAAATCGGAATTTCTCGCCAACATGAGTCATGAAATCCGCACACCCATGAACGGCGTTCTAGGTATGTTACAGCTATTGCGCAGCACTAAGCTGGATAAGGACCAACGAGATTTCTCCGATACTGCCTTTCGTTCAGCCGAATCGCTACTTGTGGTTATTAATGACATTCTCGATTTCTCTAAAATAGAAGCCGGAAAACTTGAACTTGATAGTACGGATTTTGATCTGGTGGATATTGTGGAAGATGTGGTAACACTGCTTGCTGAATCTGCCCACCGCAAAGGTTTGGAAATCATACATAGCATTTCAAAGAACACACCACATTGGTTAAATGGAGATCCTGGCCGACTACGCCAGGTATTAACGAATCTCATTGGTAACGCGATTAAATTTACTCACGCGGGGGAAGTTGTGGTTCGCGTTAGCCTAGACGCTAAAAAAGACGGAAAATTTAGTGTTCGATTTGAAATAGCTGATACCGGGATTGGCATCTCAGAAGCAGGACAGAAAAAGATATTTGAGACCTTTCAACAGGCCGACAGCTCGACCACGCGCAAGTTCGGCGGTACGGGATTGGGTCTGTCCATTTCCCGCCATCTCATACAACTCATGGGTGGAGATATTGCGGTAAGATCATTTCCAGATGTCGGCAGCACGTTCTGGTTTAACGTACAACTAGGAAAACCAGAGATGGAGCACGAAACCAACGATTGCAACTATGACTTCAAGAAAATCCGGGCAATCATAGTAGATGATAACGAAACAAACCGGGTTATCTACAGTCACCAGCTACGAGAATGGGGCATAAAACATGACATCGCGGAAGACGGCAAACAGGCCCAGGAAAAAATTCTCGCTGCTGCCGATTCCGGAAATGGATATGACCTTGTGCTTCTAGACATGATGATGCCTGAAATAGACGGCTTGCAAGTTTATGAAAAGATGCACACGGAGTTGGGTAAGAATACGCCAAAGGTGTTTATGCTTACCTCTGTAACAGCTGGAGACGTCGCGAGTAAAGCCAAGGCCTTGGGAGTCGACATTGTTCTTACCAAGCCAGTAAAACAGTCCTTGCTTTACAATACTATCGTCTCACTTTCCATAAACCCCAAAAAGGCCGTAGTGAACGAAGCTCTCCCAATCAGTGAAACCGTAGTCGAAACGCCCATCAGTTCGCTCAAAATTCTTCTGGTTGAAGACCATAATATCAACCAACGCGTCGCTATGGGAATTCTCAAAGCACTCGGTTACAAGGCTGATATCGCACAGAATGGACAGGAAGCGGTACAAGCCGTTTCCAAGATTGACTATGATTTAATCTTGATGGATATCCAGATGCCCGTGATGGATGGTATTGAAGCAACGCGCGCTATACGTCGGCAAGAAGGTAATCGACACAATATCATTATCGCCATGACCGCCAATGCCATGCAGGGCGATCGTGATCGTTGTATGAAGGCAGGCATGGATGATTACATAGCCAAACCCTTCAAGCCTGAGGAACTCTCAAGATGTATTGAAACGCACTTAGGCAATACATTGGGAAAAAACGGGCAGTCTAAAACCGGATAATGAAAAAAGCCCCATTGAATGACAATGGGGCTCTGTTGTTGATGCGCACGTACTTCCTTTCAAAACCCGGCGTCAACAAGTTCCTCCGGAAGTTCGATACATACATCGGTTAGACATTGGATCACCTCCTTTCTCAGGGCGTGGACAAAACACCCTGCCACTTCCCTGGTAAGTCGGCAAGGCGACGCGTATTCCTATTCACACTCTGTAAAACATATCGGTACAAAAGATTCCTATCTTAAGCTTCATCCCAATCATCCAGATCGGAAAGACCGCGGATAGATTCACGTTGTCTTTCCATTATGTAACGGGTAAGCGCACGCCTATCCTCTTCGGGAAGTTGGGGAAACTGAACACCGATGCGAAAGTAATCCAGGCTCTTACGTTTCTTTGGCACGGAGCTAACCACTTTTGCCACTGTTTCAATTCCAACCCTGGCGCTAATGGCAATGATTTTCATTTTGAAATAGATTCCATTTTTGTATGTCACTTTGGAATTGAAACTCAGACCGCCTTCGCTTATATCTACGGTATTTGTACGTACAGTTTTCGTGTCGGAGTGCACACTCCTGAAACGTTCAAAGAAAATAATTCCTGCAATGAAATCCACTTTTTTATTCAATACGTCCAGATATTGAGACACGGCGTTGCTTTCGCTACGAATTAAGGTCATCAGACTTCCCATCTGACGATTGAGTGAGTCTAAATACATGCTGTCTTCATCGGTGCGAGGCGACATCGCCTTGCGACTGTCGAGTATTTTCTTTGCCTCGTCACTGGAAATAGGCGCAAACTCGATATAGACGCGATCCTGCAAGCGATAATAGCTACGCCGGTTATCATCATCGATTCTTTGCATTCCAATGGCTCCTGAAGATCACGGTCACACAAACATAAGCAATATTTGTGCATGTTTTTTAGACCCAAATGGGGGTCGCCAAGCTACTGTTTTTATTAATCTAAATAGTTTCTTTTGTTTTCAGATAGTTATCACTGGTTTTTAGTCAAAATTTGTAAAGTATGGGCAGAATCAGTCCGATAGCGATGATATGAGTCAAATTAAAGCCAGAAAGCGCGCAGGTGCGGCATCCGGCACATCACAGCAATACCCCAAATTTGGGAAGATAAACGGTGAACACCCACTAAAGCACACCGTACCGGCCAGCTATGTGGGTTATTCCGCGCGTTATCGCCCGAATGGCGAGGTCTACTATTTCAATTTTGAACTCGCCCGTGAGATGGGCCTGATCCCCAAGCATCATGACGGCAAACTCGACGTCGCCTTAAACGAGGCCATCCTGGAGACATTTTCCTTACAAATTATTAACGAATTCGACGTCCTGAATAACACGCCGATAGACAAAGATACGGTCAAACCTCACCAGTATATGGCGACCCGCTACCTGCAGTTACAGCATCCGAACAAGACTGGACTGACTTCGGGTGACGGTCGCAGCATCTGGAATGGCACGGTCAAGGGGCCAAATGCGATCTGGGATATATCCAGCTGCGGTACGGGTGCTACACGTCTGAGCCCTGCAACAGCAATCGAAAAGAAGTTCTTTAAAACCGGCGACAAGAATGTGTCTTATGGTTGCGGGCTAGCACGCACATCTGAGGGGTTAAGTGGCGCCATCATGAGCGACATTCTGCATCAAAACGGCATCCCTACCGAACGCACTCTGGCCATTATCCGTTTCCCCGGCGGGACTTCAATCAATATCCGTGCGTCAAAAAATCTCCTGCGCCCTGCCCATTTTTTCGGTTTTATGAAGCGCGGCGATCGAGAGTCGTTGCAAAACATGCTCGACTACTATGTCGAACGTGAGATATACAATGGCGCACTCGAGCCTAAACGCTTGCCGGCCTCATCTTATACAGACTTTCTCAACTATGTCTGCGACAATTTCGCGCGTGCTACCGCTCTCTACGAAGGCGAATATATCTTTTGCTGGCTGGACTGGGATGGCGACAATATTCTCACCGACGGCGGAATCATCGACTACGGTACGATTCGACAGTTTGGCCTCTTTCATCACGAATACCGCTATGAAGACGTGGATAAGTGGTCGACGAATATCACCCAGCAACGCAATAAGGCTCGTAGCATCGTGCAAACCTTTGCCCAGATCGTTGATTTTGTCCAAACCGGCATACAAAAGCCTTTAGGTGAATACAAGTCACACGACATCTTGGAGCGATTTGACCAATGCTTTGAAAAAACTTTTCTCTCACATCTGCTCTTTCGCATAGGATACACGCCGGAACAGCGGCAAAAACTACTTGCCGATGAACAAGGACTTACCCTTGTCCGACAGTTTCGCACACAGGTGCGATATTATGAAAAGGCCGTTGCGCCGGGGAAACCCTACAAGGTCGCCGACGGCATTATGCGAGATGCTATTTTCTGCATGCGTGACATGCTTCGCGAGCTACCAAAGTACCTCATAAAGAAAGGCGTGCGATTTCCAGCCGAGAAATTTGTTGACGTCATGTCCTCCACATACGCCAGCGACCGACTCCTTGCCAAGTTTCGTAAAGATACAAATCGTATCAATCGCTTTCAGAATACCTATCTGAAACTAGCCGATCGTTGTGCGGATATTGTTGGGATGAACAAAGAAAGTGTAATTTTTCAATTATTTGAACGCAGCGCACTAATTAATCGCTATGAAAAAATTACCGGCGATGCCTTAATCCATATCTCGGAAAGGCTTACGCGAACCAGTCTTCCCCTAAACTTTCAACAGCGCACACTGCTTATCGAACAATTTATATCTGATCAGGTACTTGACCCAGATAGACGAGCAGATGACAGGGTGTTACAAGCTCCAAAAGGTAAAAATATGCAGCAAATATTTCGATGGCTATTTAGGACAATAAAACAAAACAGAAGTGGCATCTGATAAAAAAAGCCCGAACCGAAGTTCGGGCTTTTTCGCATTTAGCTAAGCATGTTTAACATGATCAGAATGCAACAAAGTATGCTCAAGATGATTTTCCGGCTTTGGATCTCGTCCGAGTAGCGCATCGATCTGATAAGGAAAACTTCCACACTGATTCCTCCCGTTGACACTGCAGGTGCGCACCTTGAACATGGTGTACATGGGATCACAACCAAGAATCCCAGTTATGCAAGGGTAAACAGACAGCACCATTAACACACTTTGCCACATTTCAACCGTCGCACCAGGCTGAATAATCAGGTAATACGGATAACCTAACATAGCAAATCCCAAAACTACACGTAAACACCGCTCTATCACACCGATATTTTGTTCCACAAAATAATCACGTTGCTTCTCCATAATCCACCTCCTTAGTGTTGCCTCGCTGTTGGCATTTTTATTATTTCAACTGACTACATCAAGGTATGTGACATAGTCACAATTTAAACTGCATGAGCAAGTGATTTTAACTCGTCAACATTGCGCAAACTTATGCAACATCGTCTCAGTTCAACGACATTTCTGTGTTCCATAGTTTTCAGTGTGCGGCTAACCACTTCGCGCGCAGTTCCCAATTTCGCAGCCAACTCGCTGTGACGTTTACGCACTTCTAAATGACTGTCACACAACTGCAGCAATAATTGTGAAAGTCGTTGTTCGACTGGAACACTGGAAATATTTTCGATTAAATCTGCAACCTGGGACATTCCTAGCTCAAGACATCTGAAAACATAGCTACTGAATTCCTCTGATCGCGAAAGCACCATCAAGAAGGCTGGCTTGGGCAGACTCCACACCAATGTACGCACTTCCGCAGTTACGTCTGCCATACAAGGAGTCGACGCCAATAGACTCGAACCACTAACAAAACAACACTCTCCAGCGACAACTGAATCTAATACGATTTCGGCACCGTTGCGCGAATACCGCTTTACACTCAATTCACCGTCTATAACAATGGGTAAACTTCTCGCATACTCACCGCGTCGACAAACGACCTCTCCTGGTTTGAAAACAATCTTTTTACATAGATGTTCAACTTTGGAAATTGCAGCAATGCAACTTTTGTCGTCAAAAGGACAAGCAATAGCAGACACAGATTGCGTGGCCATATAACCACCTCTCACATGAGTGTTTTCATTTGGGACCGATCAACATATAAAGGTGATACCTCTGCGGTATCATGGACTACGAGATATACTCCCCATGAGAATCTCGTATTATTTTGAAAGGATTATCTGGAATATCCGTGTTTATAAATCAAGTATAGCCGGAGTTTCGGTGGTCACAATATAACCAACCGTTTTAACTCACTAATTTTTTTTATTGCGATAAACTCCGTTTTTTACCCCTTTGTATTATGCGCGCTTGACGGAAGTTGGCGCTTACCGCGTTGTTCGATCCGTTGTACAAGTTCTCCAAGTATCGCCTCGTATAAGTGATCTCCGATAACCTTATCTTCAACACCACAATCAATGTTGGGGTTATCATTGACTTCAATCACCACAACGCCTTTATCAGTCTGTTTGAGATCCACGCCGTATAGACCATCGCCGATTAGATTTGACGCCTTTAGTGCAATATCTATTACCGCTTTGGGAACTTCCTCAATCTTCCATGTACGAGCTTCGCCCTCGTCCATTTTTCCGTCCTGCTTGTGCTTTACGATCTGCCAATGCTTGCGCGACATAAAATACTGGCAGGCATACAGGGGTTGGCGATTGAGAATTCCGATGCGCCAATCATAGGGGGTATAGAGAAACTCTTGCGCCAATAACAGATCAGATTCTTTAAAAAGGCGTTCGCAAATTTCTTTTAGTTGCTGCACATTTTCCGCTTTGAAAACTCCACGTGAAAATGCCCCATCGGGAATCTTTACCACGAGAGGTAGAGACGGTGCGTAGCTTTCGTAGCGTACTCGACCCTTTTGAATGATATGTGTCTGCGGAATTGGAATATTGTTCGCCGTCAACAGCTCGGTCAAATAGACTTTGTTCGTACAACGCAGTATAGAATCTCCACTATCGATAACAGGTATACCCTCAGACTCAGCCTTTTTCGCAAAGCGATACGTATGGTGCTCTATCTCAGTTGTTTCCCGAATAAACAAGGCATCATATTCACCCAGTTTTGAATAATCCCTTTTGGTAATCAATTCGACGTTGATGTCCATGCGCTTACCCGTTCGGATAAATTTGTCCAGTGCCTTTTTATTCGACGGCGGCAACTTTTCTTCCGGATTATGCAGAATGGCAATATCGTAACGGGCATAACTCTTGGATTTCGGTGAACGCCAGCGCTTAGAGAGATAGGCGTTGAAGGCCTGCACAAAAAAGGCCTGCAACTTTTCATCAAGGCTGTTCAGATGTACGGAACGAATGCTGGATATAAACCACTTACCTTTTTGTTTCAGCTCCACCCGCAGAAGCGGTGATCGAAACTGGTCATAAATATTACGCGACAGTTCCTGAAGTATGGGTTCCTGACAGGTTCCAAAAATGATATTCAGCACATAAGTATCTTTTGCCTCAGACAACTTGGAAAGGCTTTTCTGCAATGCCTCATCGAAGTCTTCCATATTCAGACTATATATAGCCTTACTATTCAGATCCATCATGGTCCGAACTGTCGGAATAACATTATGATTCCTTGCCTCCGCTAAAAGAGAACAGTAGTAGCCAGTACTAAGATAACTTGATCCACGGCACAGATTCACCACTTTGAACTGCCGCTTCTTAAGAAACTCCGCCTGCCCCAAATAGTCTCTTGCTAACACCACCCGTAAATCGGGATAGTTTTCTTTCCAGTCTTTCTTACTCTCAACAATTACAATGTGTTCAGACATATCGTCTTCGTTAACCTTTATCCTGTTTGTTTAAAATTAACATTGCCTTCAACCCTGACTTGCCGTAACGGGCCATGCGTTCGAAATCACGCAGGGGAATTGGCATGTTCATGCAATCGATTGCGGATTTATTACATTCGTAATCGATATAGGGATCGTGTACAAAAATGAAATTCTCATCAAAACCGGTGACAACCACCCAATGTGGAAATTTTTCCCGATAGATGCGGTAAGAACTTATTAGCACAACCGGGATGCCACCTTTTTCAAACTTGTCCTGTAGCTCCTGCAAACTCAAACTATCGACTCGCAGGCTAATACGCGATTTTTTGATCTGGTCGATAAAATCTTCCTGAACCAGACGCATAACTTCTTTCTTTTCCTGGCTGCGCACTGAATTCATAAACAAGGCACCTTCCTCGTTGACATAGATTTCCACGTCAAAGTCCCGTCGATGCGCGGCCAGTGCCAAGCCATACGGATCACATCCACCGTGACCTGAGGTCATAAATACCGTTGTCGATTCGCGCCATAACTGTATTTCGCTTTTACGATTTAACTCGACACCATTGTCAAGCGACTTCATCGCCATCAACAGACAGGCAGGCCCACAGGTGAATTCAAGTGACTGGGGATAAAAAGGTACTCGCTCAATCGCCGGTCTAATGTGCGGAGCGATATTTTTTTCCATGCGAACAGCGTCCATATGATCCTCGTAGTAATCGTGGTGTTCGCCGAATTCCTTAAACCCAAACCGATGATAGAGCTTAATCCCCTTTACATTGTCTTTCCTGATTTCAAGACGCAAGGCTATGCAATTATTCTCCAGGGCGGCTGCTTCAGCTGCCTCGAGTAATTGCGTGCCGATGCCCTTTCCTTGAAACCCAGGATCGACGGCAAAAGAGTAAATTCGGGCGAGCGACGTGCCTGTATTAAACAACACCATGATATAGGCGATAAGCATGCCGTCCTGCTCGACCACCAGGGTCACATCATTACCTTTCGTCAGGAGATAGCGGAAATTGCGTCGCGACAGACGATCGGTTTCGAAACAGCGGTTTTCCAGGCGCACTAAACCATCGAGATCATTGGGGCTTGCACTTCGTAACATTTGAGTTCAGCTTCCTGGGATATGAAAGACGCGCATTGTAGGAACAGTCGCGTACTAAGACGAGCGAGAATTTAAAATATTCAATTAATAATATTAATCAAAACGATCACGATTAGTATATATCCGAAATATTATTTGTGGAAGACAATGCGGACCGCTAATCGAAAGAATATGAGTCGTCGTGAGTACTGCTATATCCTCCCAGCAACCCCCAATACAAAGCCAATTCGACGCTATAGAAGGGGCACTGTCAGTTGAAGGCTATCTCATACTTGACCAATTATTTGATACCTCTATTATCAAACAGCTGACGCACCACGCGCAGAACCTGGACGTGTCTTACTTCAAAAAAGCAGGAATTGGGCGCATCGATGAGCTGCAACAAAACTCTGCCATACGCAGTGACGAGATTTGCTGGGTAAACGAAAATGACCTCGCCCCCAAGACGTATTTAGACTGGACGGAGGGTTTACGTACACACCTAAACCGCACCCTGTTTCTGGGATTGCAAACGTTCGAGTGCCACTTCGCTCACTACGCTCCGGGCGCATTCTACAAAAAACACCTGGACGCCTTCAGAGGCAGTAATTGTCGGAAGGTTAGCCTTATCCTCTATCTGAATGAGAACTGGTGTAAGGATGACGGAGGTGAGCTACTGCTGTATGACCAGGGTGGACATACCGTTATTGAAACTATCAACCCTACCGCTGGCAGATTAGTGGTATTCCTGAGCGAAATCTTTTATCACGAAGTCCTTCCTGCCCGCAGAGACCGCTATAGTCTTACCGGCTGGATGCGAGTCAGGGAGCCATCTCTGCTGGGACCTGAGTAAACAACGCTTCCAACATTTCCGGCACAAAGGGTCGCCCCCGCTCATTGAGCGATGTACCAGTTACTTTGGCGTTCAGAATTAACTTGTCATCAGCGGCGCGATAAATGTCTTGCAGAAATTCGAAACGCACTTTCGAGGCGCGCTGCAGATTAAGACCCACCCAGAACTTCTCGCCACTACGCAGTGGTAAACGATAATCCAGCTCTGCGCGCACGACCACCAGATTGATATTTTTCATCGCCAGTTCGGCGAAGTCGATACCCCGGTCTAATAGAAACTCATGACGCGCATGTTCTAAATAGTTTTGATACACACTGTTGTTGACTACGCCTTGTATGTCGCATTCGTAGTCGCGCACTTTGAAATCCAGCTTGTATGCGTATTCCATTTTCTTCCTTTTTTCGCTATCGATAAATCGAAGTGCCCTGTATCGGCGTCTGTTCTCGCAGGCGCAACAGACTCGGCAACAGTATCAAGGTAAATACCGTACTCAGAGACATGCCACCAACAATGACGACCGCAAGACCGCGGTACAACTCTGCGCCCGCTCCAGGCACCAGCAACAGCGGCAACATGCCGAAAATGCTGGTTAAGGTCGTCATCAATATTGGACGTAAACGCAAGCGTACCGACTGCTCTACCGCTTCGCGTCGAGACATTCCTTCACGCTCTGCCTCACGCGTCTGATGAACCAGCAGGATGGCATTATTCACCACCAGGCCGAGTAAAATAACAAAGCCAATCATGGTCAACAAATCCATGGGCTGGAAACTGAAGAGGTTCATGATGCTCAACGCAATGATTCCACCGATGGTTGCCAGCGGTATGGTTAACAACACAAGCAGACTATCGAGAAACGATCTAAACAAGGCGCTGATCAACAAATAAAGAATCACAATGGCTAACGCAAAACTGCCCAGCATGCTCGACAAGGCCACTTCGAGTTTGTCCGCTGTACCGGAGTAACGCACATCGCCATCTTCCGGCAAGAGTTCAACCAGCTGCGGCTCCACTTTTTCACGCAAGACTTCAATCGCCTCTTCCAACGATACGTTATCCGGTGGTGTTACCTGTAACGTGATCGTACGACGCCGATTGATACGACGAATCTCTTCCGGCCCGGCTGTTCGAACAACATTGATCAACTCTCCTAAAGGTACGACACCGGCATTTGGCGTAGACAAGGGAATCGCTGCCAGATCTTCTGGCGTGCGCCATTCCTGCGCGCGCAATATGACATCGAGGCGTTGTTCACCATCAAAATAATCACCGACATACATTCCACTACCGAGTGCGCGTATAACTCCACCGATGTCGCCGCGTGTCCACCCAACTTCGGCGACGCGCCTTTCGTCAGGTACCAGGCGTAGTTCAGGATTCGCCAGATCCAGTCCCGGAAACGGTCGTACAGACGATCCAGGCAAAACTTCAGTGACCTCACCAAAGCCTTTTTGTGCCGCCATCAATAAAGATTCAAGATTACTTCCCTGTATATCAATATCGATTGTACGCCCGCCACCGAAACCACCGAATAGTGAAGACCGTTTGGCAAAGGCCAGGGTATCCGGGAAACCACCTATCAATTTGTTCACCAGCGGCACCAGCTCATCCGTACGCGACGGATCTTCCGCGCGCACACCCATAAATGCGCCGCCACCGAATACCACAAAGAAATAGTTCTTCACCTTGAGATCTTTTTCACCATCGACATAGGGCTGCATACGCTTGGCCACCACCATGCCCATCTCTTTTTCGAGAGTGTCGACGTTAATGCCTGGCGGAGGAAGAATAAAAGCAAAGACCAGATTGCGATTGCCTTGTGGTAAGTAATCGGCTTTCGGCAACAATGCCCAGGCAAGAACAGATGGCAAAATAATTAACGTGGCTATCCACAGACCACGTCGCGTTGAAGTATCAGTGAGGAACATAACTTTGGCTGTGGCAGACTTCCACCAATGAGCGTGTATGTCATTAAGTTCGGTTCTGGCCAACCACTGTTGCGCCGCCGTGGGTAATACGGTGATTGCCGCTAGTAGTGAAAAACAGATTGCAACCGCAATCGTTACCGCCAAATCAGCGAATAATTGCCCCGACTCTTCTTCAAGGAATACCACAGGTAAAAATATGGCAACCGTCGTCGCAGTAGATGCCAAAAGCGCACCCCACACCTGGGAGGTCCCATGCAGGGCAGCGGTTGGTGCATCCTCGCCCTCCTCTCGAAGCCGGACGATATTTTCCAGCACCACAATAGCCGCATCGAGTACCATTCCCACCGCGAAGGCCATACCTGCCAGGGAAATAACATTAATCGTACGCCCAAAGGCATCCAGCAGAATAAACGTACTAACGATAGAAACCGGAATCGCAACGGCCACAATCAGTGTTGCGCGAAACTTGCGCAAAAACCACCACAACACACCCACAGCGAGCAATATGCCCATGACCAGATTACTGGTCACTAATTCAATCGAACGATCGATATACGTGGTTTCGTCGTAAACCTGCTCGAAACTCAGCCTGGCGCGTTTCAGTGGTCCCTGACGTAACTCTTCTGCCGCATCGCGCAAGCCTTGCATGACATCAAGCACATTAACACCGGTTTCGCGATGGGCATTAATTGCCATGGCCACGTCGCCATTCTGGATTACAAAGCCGGTGCGATCTACCAGACGCACATCAATGTCGGCGACGTCGCGTAAGCGTATGGGATTGCCCTCACGCCACTCCAGCACCATATCGCCGATTTGTTCAACATCGTATTTACCTGCAAAGCGCAATGTATAACGCCGCTTGCCGACATCGACCTCACCGGCCGAGGTGTCCTTACTCGCACCGGCCAGCCTCGCAACTCGAGGCAATTGCACGCCCAGGGTCGCTGTTTTATAGGGATCAAAGGAAATTCGTACTTCACGTTCGCGCCCGCCGCGCACTTCTGATTGCGCTACGCCTGGCACCTGTTCAAATCGAGTTTGAATAACCTCTTCAGCGAAGTCGTGATAACTGGAAATGTGGCGATCGTTTCCCGGCAGAGGTTTGAGTATGAACCAGGCAATCGCACGGGAATTGCCACCGACGCTATGTATGGTCGGCTCTTCGGCATCTTCGGGGTAGAAGGGAACACGGTTGAGACGGTTGAGAACTTCGAGTAGACCGCGCTGCATATCCATGCCCACCATGAAGGTCATGGTGATCTCACCTGTGCCGCGCTGGGCCTTGGACACCATATCGGTCATGCCAGGGAGCCCGCGCAAAACCTTTTCCTGCGGTTCGACGATTTCCGATTCGATTTCTTCCGGCGCGGCTGAACGCCATGCGGTACGAATCGTGATTTCGGGTTTCTCTACCTCAGGGGTTAACTGCACGGGCGAACGGGACAAACTGATAAACCCGAACAAGATAGCCAGAATGACCCCGACCATCACAGCCACCGGATTTCCTAGCGAAATTTTGGTCAGATTCACGAGGGATCGCCACCAGTCTGAATGGAAAGTGTTTGACCGGGCCGCAATCGCTCACTGCCACGTATGACTACACTATCACCGGCTTTCACTGCGCCAATGACTTCAATAAGATCGCCGCTGGCAATACCTGTCTGAACCTCTACACGCTCGGCCTTATCTTCTTCACCAACGCGATAAATCGAAATCCCACTGCGCCGCATCACCAGGGCATCCCGTGGCACTGCCGTAACCATGCGCGGCGTACCTACTGGCATTGACACTCTGACGGTCTGACCTGCCAACCAACCTGAAGCATCACTCACCTCCAGACGCACGTCATAAAGAAGTGACTGTCGCTCACCAACCGGTACCAGGGCTTTCACACGCCCTGTGGTGGGCGTTTCACCCCTATGCATCTGTAGATACTGGCCCTGCACAATATTGACTACGGTTTTTTCCGATACCCTCACCACAATCTCAAGCGCATCCGGATTGGACAGTGTTACAACCTTGTCGCCATTGCCTATCCATTCTCCGTTACGGCGGTAACGTGTGGCCACCACTCCATCAAAAGGGGCGCGGATGACAAAGCGAGCCAAGGTCTCGTTATCGAGCTTCACCTTGGCAGACATCAGGCTTACCTCACTTCCGGCCACATCACGCTCCATAAGTCGCTTTTCCAGATCGTTCTGCGTCGCGTGACCGCTGCCTATTAACGCCTGTAATCGCGTCAGCTCGCGTTCGATAAAGGCGAGTCTTGCCTCCTCACGTTTCAGGCTGGCAGCATTCTCTTTTGCCCGCAATTCCTGCAGGGTTAAATCAAGCTTGGCCACGGGCTCGCCTTTGTGCACCCGAGTCCCCACCTCGGCCACCCAATTGAGCTTGCCTGCCACTTCGGCCGGCAGCTCGGCTTCCTGCCGACTGATTACGGTTCCCGGTACCAATATCGTTGGTGCCAGCAATTGTTCAACGGCGGCGGCAACCACAACAGGTGCCGGCCTTGGACCTCTTTTTTCTTTATCTGCGGCAATACTGCTGAAGGGAATCACACTTGAAAGCGCAAGCAGCAATAGAATTCTGATTTTCACGTGGGACCTAAACCTGAGTTGTGATAATAATTCGCTTTTTATACAGACCGCCTATGATGTCACATTGTTCATAAAGTTGACAGCAGCGGTAGATTTCCAAGCACTTTGCGCTAGCATGCGCTACTTTATATGCCAAATATTTTACTGGAATAACACTTATGTCAGAACAATGGAAACCACGCGTCACCGTTGCCGCTGTAATCGAGCGCGAGAATAAATTTCTTATCGTGGAAGAAGAGATTGACGGCAAAATTGTGCTGAATCAACCGGCGGGACACTGGGAGGACGGTGAAACTCTCATTGAAGCAGTTATTCGGGAAACACGTGAAGAAACAGGCTGGCTGTTTTCACCTGAAGCAATTATCGGAATTTATCACTGGCGTCATCCACGAAGTGGTGACACCTATTTACGATTTGCCTTTTGCGGGGAAATATCGGACTACAATGCAAACCAACCCCTGGATGATGGGATTGTTGCCGCAAACTGGTATACCAAAGAAGAGTTACAAAAACGCGGGGCACAACACCGAAGTCCACAACTAATGTTATGCATCGAAGAATATCAGAGAGGAATACGCGTACCCCTGGACATCATTACGACTGTCACAAGCTAAAATGACGCAGGTGCGAGATCCATCAAACAGTCGTGATGAAACTGCCGCTTTAAAAATTCCATCTGATCCGCCAGGATGCGACGATTCTTCAACGCCAAATATTCGGCTGGATTCGGTACGAAAGGTATTGCTAAAAGCGGTTGACGCGCCTCTTCCGGTGTCCGTCCACCTTTCGCGGTATTGCAACGTCGACACGCCGCTACGACATTTGTCCACCAGTCGATCCCACCTTGTGATCGAGGCACCACGTGGTCACGTGTCAGATCCCCATCTGTATACGTCTGCCCGCAATACATACACATGTTGCGATCGCGACGAAATAATTCGCGGTTAGTTAAATGGGGAATATGGTTATGATGTCCGTGATGAAAACGGGAATTACGAACAGCGATAATGGAATTAATCGAAATTGAGGAGCGTAGACCAGAAAGGCGAGAATACCCGCCGAGTATTGTGAACTCTGTTTCGCCGGTTTCCCATGCAACCAATTCTTTGACGTAAAGACAAACTGCATCCTGCCAGGGAATCCAGCCTACCGGATACCCGGACACATCGAGTCGCAAAATTGATGGACCTGTTATCCCGAACATCATACACATCCTATCCTTTGGCCCTTTTATAATTTATCGGCCACCTCAGTGGAAAACTGAAACCTAGTATAGAAGCTAGACAACGGTAAAACTTAGAGATTACGAACTGTGTCACAAACCGGGATTACCGGACAAGCGCTTTTTTACCCGGTCTCTTGCCTACTAAGTATTGCTCCGTTCCTGGCCTTTTACACCAGAATCTACAATCACTTTTGGATATGCATAAAAAAAGCCGCTCATCAGCGGCTTTTTTTTGGAGTTGAACTCCAAGGGGTTTTTATTAATTTTTATGAACGGCTTTTCAGAAAGACGTGACTACCAATTTGAGTAGTAACCTCTTTCAGAGGTGCCCAGTGTGGATTGGCCAACTTCGGCGCATAGTAATAAAGTGCCCCTTTGGTCAAATCCACCGCGCCTTTAGTGCGAAGATGGTGGTCCTGATATTTTTTGTACACAAATTCAGCAATTTGTTTTGCCATACGCCAGGATTTACGATCGTCTGGAGTATCTGGTTTTCCATCATGCGTCCAGCTGAACTGGCGACGCTGCCACACAACCTTACATATGGTGTCTGGATACTGTTCTGAATACACGCGATTCATGGTCACCATAGCAACAGCAAGCTGTCCAGCCGTTGGCTCACCACGGGCTTCAAAATAAACATTTTGTGCCAGACAACGGAGTTCACGGCCTTCGTGTGGTTGTTCAGTATCACTGGCTTGCGAAGCCATACTGGTGGTGGTGGTCGCCATCAATATCAGCAAAGCAATGGTTTGTCGTAATTGAACTAACATTTTTTATTCACCCACATATTCACGAGTCATGTCACTTTAATTGCCATTCATTA
The DNA here is from genome assembly GCA_029881255.1 of Gammaproteobacteria bacterium. Lineage (NCBI taxonomy): Bacteria > Pseudomonadati > Pseudomonadota > Gammaproteobacteria > Gammaproteobacteria bacterium. Next base: position 114,041 of record JAOUMY010000006.1, read on the forward strand.
ATGCAATATTATGTTTTCATGCATATCTGCACTACTCGTGCCACATGTTTTTTAATATAAATAACAAAAAGATACGACTGTTTTCTAAAGCAATCGAAATGGTCACTAGTAAAATTGTAAAGAATCCCGGCGCTTACGCGTGATCCCCTCAATTGGTTTCCGTTCCTAGTTATTTTGTATGAATTGTCGCCCCGTCACGACAGCGTGCTGATTTTATTAGATTAATCTCCCTATGTCATTAAAGTGCTCGGCTCGGGAATTTATCCCTATGTTTTTCCATGTTTTTTTAGGCATATAAGCAACTGATTAAGAAAGTGTTTATTTGGCTGTAAATCCTTCCGACATTAGTCATATAATCTGACTACTTATCGTTATGCTTACACATTCAGCGACTTAGGATTTTTTTTGTAAAAAATGCAACTTTTTTCAATGTACGGACTAATTCTGGCCTGGATGGGCTATTTTCTCATCCATTCGCTATTAGCTTCCTTCTGGTTCAAACAGAAAATCAGAAGAGGTTTTCCGTCTAGCAGACGCTGGTACCGGTTGGTATATAACAGCTTAGCTGTCATATTGCTGATTCCAGTGGTAATTATTCTCCATAAAGGTAACTGGGAAGCGATTTGGCAGTGGACCGGGGCATGGAAATACCTGCAGATGGTGTTTTCCGCAGTCATTGTCGTTTTATTCCTGTGGAGCCTAAGTCTTTACCGGGGCATGGATTTTAGCGGCCTGGACGCCGCCTTTAACCGAAACAAGGCCACTTCAGCGGAATTTCGGGTTAGTAACTGGCACCGTTATGTACGGCATCCCTGGTATTCACTGGCTCTGGGACTAATTTGGATCCAGGATATGAATGTTGGCATACTGACCACGGCCATTGTCGTTTCTATCTATTTTGTGATCGGTTCTCGCCTGGAAGAGAATAAACTGATTTGCGAATTCGGCGATACTTACCGACGATACCGAGAACTTGTCCCTGGCTTAATCCCGCTTCCGTGGAAATACCTGTCTGCGCAGGAGTCCGAACGTTTAACTTCGACTAGCCCGGCACCCCCCGAATGAGTTTGCCTGCATCACGCCAGCAAAACAGAATCGAGCGAGTAAACGAACACTTTTGGCGAACTCGTTTCAGAGACACTTACACAAGTCAGGTTTGTTCACAGACTACCTAGGATGATTGGCGTTCTTCCAGCAAACCCCATCGTTCAATCGCTCGTTCCAGCTCGGCACTGATCTCCTCCAGCCGGGATAGCTGCGCCGCCACCGCCTGTTGGTTTTGCTGATAGAAGGACGGATCGGTACTCGCCTGCTGCAATTTCAGCTGTTCAGCTTCCAGCGACTCAATTAGCCCAGGCAAGGCATCGAGTTCGCGTTGTTCTTTATAGCTAAGCTTGGCCGGTTTGCTTTCTGATTTAGTTTGCCTGGCAGGCGTAGGTGTTCGCTCAACAGCGGGGGGATCGTCACGCAGAGGTTTCTTTTGCGCGGAAGACTGTCGTTCGTAGTCACTCCATCCTCCGACGTATTCCTGCACTCGACCATGCCCGTGAAAAACAATCGTCGAGGTAACAATATTGTCGAGAAAATCACGATCATGACTGACGACGATGAGCGTACCCTCGTACTCACTCAACAGATCTTCTAGTAAATCAAGAGTATCCATATCCAGATCGTTGGTTGGCTCATCGAGCACCAGCACATTCGCCGGTTGAGTAAATAATTTTGCCAACATTAGACGATTGGATTCACCACCGGAAAGGGTACTAACCGGCGAGTTCAGACGCTCAGGATCGAACAGAAAATCTTTTAAGTAACTTATTACGTGACGAGAACGTCCCTGTACCGTGATAAAGTCTTTGCCGTCACCAACGTTCTCAATTACGGTGCGCTTAGGATCGAGCAAGGTACGTTGCTGGTCGAAATAGGCCACGGTGAGATTTGTACCCTGCGTTACTTCGCCGCTATTGGGTTCCGTTTTCTTGAGCAGGAGTTTCAATAGAGAGCTCTTGCCGCAACCATTGGGGCCGATCAAACCGATACGATCACCTCGCATGATTCGCGTGGAAAAATGCTCAATCAAGGGTTCGCCTTCCCAGGCATAGTTTATGTCTTCGACTTCGAATACTATCTTGCCGCTACTTCCTCCGCTGTCCAGTCCCATGAAGACACTACCTTGCACGTCACGTCTGCGCGCACGCTCTTCACGTAGAGCCTTTAGGCGACGCACTCGTCCTTCATTGCGCGTACGTCTGGCCTTTATACCCTGGCGTATCCATACCTCTTCCTGGGCGAGCTTTTTGTCAAAACGTTGGTTCTCGTTTTCTTCTGCAGCAAGTCGTTCCTCTTTGCGGCGCAGAAAATTATCGTAGTCGCCGGGCCAGGAGGTCAGATGCCCACGATCCAGTTCGATGATGCGTGTCGCCAGACGGCGTAAAAAGGTGCGATCGTGGGTAACAAATAACAAGCCAATGTTTTGCTGCACGAGAAATTGTTCGAGCCATTGAATTGCCTCGATATCCAGGTGATTGGTAGGTTCGTCGAGTAATAACAGGTCAGGCTGACAGGCCAGCGCCTGTCCCAGCAAGGTACGGCGTATCCATCCGCCGGATAGTTCGTTCATGGACTTATTAACCGGTAGTTCCAGCTTTGAAACCACGGCGTCGACACGCTGCTGTATCGTCCAGCCATCTCTCGCTTCCAATTCGTGCTGCAAGCGAGAAAGTTTTTCCATCAACTTTTCATCGCTTGATGTTTCGAGCTGATGGGTAATTTTCTGATAATCACTGACTAGTTGCGCCAGGTCACCCAGGCCTTCGACAATTACATCAAATACCTTGCGTGTATCGTCGCGAGGGACATCTTGCTGCAAGCGGGCAATGCGCACGCCTGGCTTGCACCACAGCTCTCCATCATCCAACTGGATTTCGCCCGCAATCACCTTCATCAGAGTAGATTTCCCGGTGCCGTTACGTCCGATCAAACACACTCTTTCGGCAGACTCCAGGGTGAGTTCCGCTTTATCGAGCAAGGGATGATGGCCAAAGGCTAAAGAGGCATTATTGAGTCGGACCAGCATAATTGGAGTTCAGTATGTTCGGGAAAGAGCGGCATTATGCCAGATTCCAGCAAATATCCCTATGGCTCCAGATCAAACACTCATCATCGAGGTCAACGCCGTACCAAGTATGCGTGTTCCCATGATATTGAAATAGTCTACTTTCGCGATGGCATTAAACGCCGGAGGCATGGTAAACAACACATCGTAACGTTCACCGGGAGCGACCACAAACTCATTACTGACTATCGTCCGCCCAAGGGGACGACCATCGGAGGAAACCACCTCAAAGTTAATATCACCGAAATTGATACTGGCAGGCAGATAACCGACATTGATAAGACGCACCAGAACACGTTCATCGGTAAATGCGTGAATTGCGCTGACGGGATCATCCATAAGAGGCGCGCCTTCTTTGCCATTGATGAGAAAATAATCCGGGCGATAGCGGACGGTATTGTTTCGATTGCTTGCCCGAAACTGATGCCAGGTACTATCCACGGTATGCAGATGCCAGACGAACTCACGATCGAATTGCGGGCCTCCACTCCAGATGCTTTTCAAGTCTCCATCAGGTGGACGAACGATAATGCCTCCACTCATACCCATTTCCATATGCAGAACTGTATCGACATGGCAGTGATACATATAGGTTCCTGCCTGAGGTGCGGTAAACACATAGGCAAACGGTGACGGAAATCTAGTTGAGCCAAATGGCGTGCCGGGCATAGGGAACGGCATCGCACCAGACACATAGCCTGAAGTCGTCGGTACGCCATCGTTGGCCTGATCTACATCAAGCCCGTGTAAATGTATGGTGTGTGGCGCCGCGCTAAATAACACCAATGAGACCAGTTGCCCTTCGACAACTTCCAGCAATGGTGCGGGAAAAACTCTGTCTCCATTGAATCCACCACTCATGGTGGTATTAAAACTCCACACAACAAGCTGAGCGCCATCACTCATGGATACCGGCGGTGGATCCATATTGGTTGCGCGCAGGGAGATAGTGTTATTACTACCTGGGGTTAGTGACTGAAAACGCGGCGCAATATTCGCCTGTATATTGATCTCGTTTGCATTGATTTGTGCTTGGCCACGAAGAGCACGAGTGTTATTTTGCAAATGATTTGTTTCGCCCGATGGAAGCCACTCACTGCATGCACTGACAGTACTAACAAGCGCAGTAAGTCCGAGCAACTCACGGCGTGTGATATGTTGTTTCGCTTCCTCGTCACTCATACCATTAACTCGCGTTCATCATAATCAAACCACCACCGGGATACACACCATTATTCGTGACGGCGGGAACATAGTGCGAATGCAAGGGATACAACCCAGCCTGCTGGCCGACGGCGAGCAATGTGTCCACAACTTCCCCCGGCCGAACAGACACAGTGTCTTTTTCAATGATATCGCTTACCTGCGAACGGTTACGCGAAACAATACTGACGTGGTAACCATGAAAGTGCATCGGATAGTAAATCAAACCAGCGTTGATGAACCGTATCGCAACATTCTCACCCAGGCCCAATGTTAGCTTTACGCCTTCTCCGCCCAGATACAGCAATCTGTTGACGAAGAAGTAATCCGGCTCATAGTTGAGAAAGTCATACGATAATCCCGAATCCACCGCATCATTCAAGCGTGAGTCTATTTCCTGCATCAGCAAAACATGCTCTCGTTGAAAAGGTGGTAGACCTTCAAAAAACGTATTTGAACCATCCTGTGCACGAACCACAACGGAACCTGAAAGGCCCATGGCGCGCCCAAGCGTGTCATTTATGGCATCAAAATACAGATAGCTTCCCGGCTGTACGGGCGCGCTAAACGAATAGACTTGGGACTGGCCTGGCTCGCACACTGTTGCATTATTTAACAAGCCGGGGATTTCCAGACTTACCGACACCGCCAGGGTATTAGTGAGATTAATCGTGACGAGATCTCCACTCAAAGCCTCTATAGCAAGAGGGCTACCTGTGTTCTGATCGGTAAACTGCCAAAATGCAATGACCTGTTTCAGACCGGCAACCGGGACTCGGACTACTCGTTCCGCCACCACGTCATATTGCACATTGGCCGCGCGAGCACGCTTAGGCCAGCTCAATAACCCTGGAATAGATACGCTGGCAGATGAGAGCAAACCTGCTTTTATAATACTGCGTCGGTGCAAGACCCTAACCCCTGCTAGATTTGCGAAATAGATAACGATTTCTAGTAATTATGCTTTTTGTTCTCATGGACTGGCGGACATCGGATGCAATTGTGATTAAAATGCTAAAGAAATCACAGTGAACCCACGATGAAAATACGTTTTATCGACTTTGGATACGTCTCGTCACTCCGTTCACAGGCGATTTATCATGGACTTGCGGAGGCGATGGCTCCAGACGATGAACCCATATTATGTCTGGCCAACCCAAATGAACCCTATATGTGCGTAGGTATGCACCAGGATATCAGACTGGAGATCGACGAGGCCTATTGCCAGCGTAACCACTTGCCGGTTCTTCGGCGACAGATAGGTGGGGGTACGGTTTATCTGGATCGACACCAGTTGTTTTACCAATTTATTTATCCTCGCAACAAAGCGCCGACGCGTCCCGTCGATATCTACCCTATATTCATCGAGCCGGTAGTGAATACTTACCGCAATTTCGGTGTTAATGCGCGCTTTGAGCCTGTCAATGATATTCAGGTCGGTCAGCGAAAAATTGGTGGTACAGGCGGCGCCACCATCAATAATGCCATTGTAATGGCCGGTAGTTTCATGTTTGATTTTGACTCTACAATAATGAGTGACGCAGTAAAAAACCCCTCACGGCAATTTCGCTCGAGCCTGAAACTGTTTCTCGACGAATACATAAGCACGCTAAAAAAGGAACTCGACAATCCACCCACGCGGGACGAACTGATCAACAGATTTTTGCTGGAGGTTGAGCAGTGCTTGAATCTTACGGTTCGAATCGATAAACCAACGGCTAGGGAACTCGAATTCATTACACAATCCGAGAAGGAGCTATCTGATCCGGAATGGTTATACGAATCCGGACGACGACTGGTTCCATCGGGAATCAAGATTTCGGCGCAACGCTATCTTACCGAAACTTCATTTAAAACCGACTTTGGACAACTATCGGTATTGTTGTTAGAACAAGATATGAGAATCGTCGCACTGTCAATCTTCGATACGGACAGCGATGGAATTGAGAACAAAAAACAGACCGAAACGCTGAATTCATTATGTCAGCAATTGATCGGCTCCCCATTGGAAAAAGAAGCCTTACTCAATATGCTGCAAGAGATTACCTTTTCGTTTGAATTACAGGGTGACAGAATATGTGCCGAGGACTTGTGTAACGCGATACTATCTGGCACCCAACATCCACGGAACTAAACACCCTTGTGGGTGGTTGGCATACACTTCGATTTAGGAAAGTGCGCAAAATGGACTTACTAAATTGACAGCCAGTCTTCGTTGTAGCCAGAAAATGGCGATGACCTGTTTATGCTACACCAAACCATGCCATCACATCCGACAAACCCGCGTCAGTCAATGTCTCTTCGGCATTGCGGTTTATAACGCCTATTCGGAGTGAAACAACCTGCCCGTTGCGCCAAGGCCACCAGGCACAAAATAGTATTCCTTCACCTGGAAAAGTCGCGGTCAGTAATTCCTGTCCGGCATTGATCCCACCAAAGGCGCTGGTAATGTTGTCAATAGACTGGGGGGCGCTGTGCAAATTTTCCTCGTCCCAGATCTCTGGCAGATAAGTTTCGAGTATAGCTCTCGCCTTGTGCTTTTCCTCGATTTTGAATTCGCCCAGCACAACCAAGAAACGATCATCACGCCGAAAATCCAGTATTCGACTTAACGAATTTGATAAGGTGCTTGCGGCCTGTTCAAGATTCACGTCTATCTCCTGACTAAGATGATGCCTCGGTATCATCTGTTTCGGATAATACCAGGATCTCTACTCAATCCCGGCTTCCGCGCCAGATAGAGATCAGTAACCAGACGCCTCCGAGCGCCGCCGTGATAAAACCAATAATGCCCCAGACGGGCAAGCCCAAAACTGTTGTTTCCGGCTGAGTTGCAGTAACAATAGAAGTTCCTATTATCAATGCCGCAATGACGATACCAATAGTCAATCGACTCGCCGCACGATCAACTTGATGTCCGAAGTGGTCGAGCCGTGTCATATCGATATTGAGTTGCAATCCGCCACGCTTGATCGAGCGTAACAAATCCTTTGCTTCTTTCGGCAGATCAGCGACATTTTCAATGAACTGCGCCGTTTGTTCAAACCCTTTTTTTGCTACCACATCTGGGCGATAACGTCGGTGAATAATTTGTGTAATAAACGGCGTTGCCTCACTAACGATATTGAAATCCGGATCGAGACGTTTTCCAACGCCCTCAAGCGTTATAAACGCTTTAATGAGTAAGGTTAGATCAGGCGGCATACGCAATTCATTGGTGCGAATAATGCGCACCAGATCAGTCAATAAATCCGTAAAGCGCAGTTCTTTGAGATCCAGGCCATGATAGGTATCGAGAAAATCATCGATATCAGCAAAAAGCCGTGTTTCGTTGATGCTGGTATCCGGATTCCAAAGTAGCACCACCTCCAAGACACCTTGTGGGTCTTTTTTTACCAATGCAAAAAGTAGATCGGTGACTTCTTCACGACGCTGGTCGCTTAGACGCCCGACCATGCCGAAGTCGATCAAGGCGATGCGCTGATCGGGCAGACAAATCATATTGCCTAAATGTGGATCGGCGTGAAACAGACCATCACGTATCACCATTTTTAACACCGCATCGGCGCCATACTTGGCGATCAACTTTTTGTTGTATGCCAGTTCATCCAGTCTGCCCTGATTGGTGCCGCGCACACCGTCTATGTATTCCTGTACATTCAGCGTCTCACTCGTCCACTGCCAGTAGACACGAGGGATGACGATATGTTTTTCGTCGCTCAGATTAGCCGAGATTCTTTCGGCGAAGCGACACTCGGTTTCCAGATTGAGTTCGCGCCTGAGCGACTGACCAAACTGATGCACGATATCCAACGGCTGAAATCGTTTGATCTCGTCAATATTGTTGGCGGCAATTTCGGCGAGACGTTGGAGTAGGCGAAGGTCCTTATCGACGCGCTCGACGATATTTGGTCGGCGCAGCTTTACGATGACATTGTCACCGTCATGGGTGACGGCGCGATAGACTTGCGCAATAGAGGCAGCTGCAATCGCCTCTTTTTCTATAGAACGGAATATCTTTTCTGGATCATCTCCCAAGGCCTGTTGCATATGGGAAACGACCGAGTCATACGGCAATGCAGGCACATCATCCTGCATGGCTTCAAACGCCTCGATCCACTCCGGTGCAAACAAATCCATGCGAGTCGAGAGGACCTGGCCAAGTTTGATGAAGGTCGGTCCCAACTCTTCCATGGCATGACGCAAACGCTGTGGCGGGGTTAACTCGCGTATAGTCTGCATGTCTTTCCAATGCAGTACTTTGCCCGCTCGTTCGAGTATGCGCGCCACGCCGAGACGATTGACCACATCGCCAAAGCCCCAACGAATGAGTATGGTGGCGATTTCATGTAATCGTCCCAAGTCACGTGCCGCGCTCAGCGTTTCCTTCAACATAGTGGATGAGTAAACGCCTACTTACTTCTTCAATGCGTCGGCCATACCCGCGAGTATGCCGCTAGCGATTTGCGCGATTTGATTCCCCGCTTGTTTGCCTGCCTTCATCGCCGCTTCCATTCCTTCTTTACCAGCGGTAGTGAGTTGCTGACGTAGTTGCTCCGCTGCTTCCTTGGCCTGACGCCCGGCATCACTACCGGAGTTTTTCAGATGCGAAGTAAGATCGCGGAATGATTCGTTAGCAAGTTTTCCCGCCTGCTGGGCAGCGGCGTTGACGGTATCAATGAAAAGGTCTTCGAGGTTCTCCAACTGGGATAAGGTTTCCTTGAATTCGTGGTCGGCAAAATCGCTCACTTTACCCATTGCTTCGGTGGCGGCCAGTTTGGCTGCCTGGGCAGATTTTGCCACCGCTTCATCCATGCCCGACAAGGCCTGTTTGAAACTGGTATTCATTTTGTCCTTATTGGCCTCTACCCCCTGAGTAACGCCGGTAGTGACCGCACCGATAACGGCCTTAATTCCTTCCTTATCCAACTGGCGTTCGGTTAACGCCTTTAAGGTAATGTCCCGAACGGTCTGTTGAATATCCACATCTTTTTCAACCGCTTCACGTGCCGCGTCTTGTGTTTGCTGGATGTTTTCGTCTGACATGCCGATTCTCCTTCGATACCATTTCTTCCAGCATGCCACAAATACGGCTATGAAAAAACCAAGGCTTAGACACTCTTCGCAATCAGTGTATTAAAAGCCTCGGACATTTGTTGAAACACCGGTCCTGGACAGTGTCTTATGCTTCGTCCGTCCACTTCCCTAACCGGGATGAGTTCCGCACCGGTTCCTGTCAGAAAGCATTCGTCGGCAGTATAGATATCATAAGTAGACATACTCTGTTCGCGATTTTCGATCTGCATCTCGGCGGCCAGTTCCATAATGATCTGCCGCGTGATACCAGCCAACGCACCATCGTTAACAGGCGGCGTTAATAACACACCGTCACGAACGATAAATACATTGTCTGTTGTTCCTTCGGTTACCTTACCCTGGGCATTCAAAACAATAGCCTCTTGAGCATTGGCATTCTGCGCCTCTATCCTGGCAAGAATGTGATTCAAATAATTGAGGCTTTTGATTTGCGGACTCAAACCATCCAGGGGTAGACGACGCGTCGAGGCAGTAATCACACGTATACCTTGGCTACGTTGTTCCGTTGTAATCATGCTCAGTTGATCTACGATGGCGAACAAGCCTGGGCGTTTACAAGACACTGGTGAGATGCCTAGCGAGCCAATTCCTCTTGTGACCACCAGACGAATATAACCGCTGTCTCCAGCATAGGCCTCAATCAGGTCCAACAGCAAGGTTTCCAACTCGGCATCATTCAACGGCAACTCAAGACAGATTGCATTCGCTGAATCACGCAAGCGACGCAAATGCGCCGGCCAATAAAAGAGTTTCTTGTTATAAAAACGGATTCCTTCAAATACGCCATCACCATATAACAAGCCGTGATCGAGAACACCGATTTTTGCTTCGGATGCAGGCACGATTTCGCTTTCTATCCAACACAGTGGCAATACGCTATTAGACATATAATTCACCTTTGAAACCCCAATCCTGCTTTGCCACCGATTTCAATGGCGTTATTTAACTCATGCAGTGACAGTCGTGCCCCTCGCGCTGATGCCTGAAAGGCGACGAGCGAATCTTTTTGCAAATGCTTACTCCAGTAATCAACTAGGGCGCAGTGAACCGAACCTGTGGCAGGGTCTTCATCAATTCCAACCGCCGGGGCAAAAAAACGCGAGATAAAATCGTATTCCGGTGTATCACTCACAGCGCTTACCGCCACACCACGGATTGGCAATGCTGCCAGACGCACAAAATCGGGCTGGAGACCACGCACTGTTTCCGCGCTATCGACAACCACAACCAAATCGTCTTTGCCCTTGCCGACAAATATCGGCGCACAACCGAGGGCGTCTTCCAGTCCTGGGAAATCGTCGATAGATTGAATCGGGTCAGTCGGAAAAGTCAGCACAATCTCGTTTTCGAAATTACGGGCGAGCAATACACCGCTACGGGTTTGAAAGCGGATAGTTTGCCCGTCAGGAACGACGCCTTCCGACCACAACACACTGGCACTGGCCAGGGTTGCATGGCCGCACAAATCCACTTCTGTCTCGGGAGTGAACCAACACAAGTCAAACACCTCCGTCCCTTTCGCAGGCACCGTGACAAACGCGGTTTCCGACAAATTCATCTGCTGCGCCAACTTCTGCATCCACACAGGTTCGGCTTGCTCACGCAACAACACAACCGCAGCGGGATTCCCGCTAAACCGGCCATGGGTAAATGCGTTTACCTGAAAGATTGAAGACATGCTCACGTCACTCCGCCACTGAATTGAGCAAGTGTAGCCACAGACAACGAATCAGTACAGTTCCAGATCAGTGACTTTATAACCGATACAGTTTAAAGTATCCATCAACTGTACCGAATAGACGAATCCTAACTGTACTGACGATGTCGACACGCTATGAACAAATGGCCGATGCCCTGGCCCAGCATATTGACCAGGGCGTTTTTGAAGCGGGAGAACGCCTGCCAGGCGTACGCAAGCTCGCGCAGCAATTTGGTGTAAGCGTTTCCACCGCTGTCCAAGCACAACAAGTCCTGGAAAGCCGTGGTTATATTGAGGCACGTCCTCGCTCTGGTTTCTTTGTTCGCGTTCAAAGCTGGCAGACACCGAGTCCACCGCTACTGCCCAAACCCTCTAAACGCCCGACTATCATCACCGGACAAAACCTGGCGATGAAACTCAGTCAGGTCACCCATCAAACAGGAATCGTGCAATTAGGCGCGGCGGTACCAAACGCGCAATTTCTACCCACGCGCGCAGTCAATCAGTCATTCATCAAAGTAGCCAAACAATATCCCCAGTGCGATGCGCGCTATATGTTTCCCCCGGGCAGCCTTGAACTACGTCGACAAATCTCGCGACGCATGACTTACGCAGGCTGCCAAATCGCGCCGGATGAACTCGTCATCACCAGCGGTTGCCAGGAAGCCTTGATGCTGTGTTTGAGAGCCGTAAGCAAACCGGGGGATATCGTGGCAATCGAGTCCCCGAGTTTTTATGGTTTGCTCCAGGTTATCGAATCACTAGGACTCAAGGCATTGGAAATTCCGACAGACCCACAAAGCGGCATTAGTCTGTCTGCATTACAATTGGCGATAGAACAGTGGCCGCTAAAGGCATGTATTGTTGTTAGCAACTTCAGCAATCCGCTTGGGCACTGTCTGTCGGATGAAAGCAAGAAACAACTGGTACAGCTTTTATCCAAACATACAATTCCGCTGATAGAAGACGATGTCTACGGCGACCTGGCATTTGACCAGTCTCGCCCCCTGGCAGCAAAACACTACGACAACTATGGCGACGTTTTATATTGTGCTTCTTTTTCAAAGACGATTTCACCCGGCTTGCGCGTGGGCTGGATTGCGCCTGGTCGATTTCAGGAACAAATCGAATACCAGAAATATATTTCCAGTCTCGCCTCTCCTGGATTACCGCAACTGGCCCTGGCCGATTTTCTTTCGCGAGGTGGATATGACAAACATCTGCGTCAGGTACGCCAACGTTATGCGCAACTGGTACAACAGTTTTCCCGTGCGATTATCGAATTTTTTCCTGAGGGGACGCGTTTGACTCAACCCGCTGGCGGATTTGTGTTGTGGGTAGAACTTCCCGGTGAGTGCGACTCGGTCGTTCTCTACCAGCAGGCCATGGAGCATGGTGTTAGTATTGCGCCGGGTATTATCTTTTCGGCCAAACAGAAATATCGTAACTTTATTCGTTTGAATTGCGCACAGCCATGGAATCGCGATACGGAACTGGCGGTTTTGTTGCTGGGGAAACTTGCAAATAAACTGGCGAAGTGAACGAGGCGTATAATTTCGCAAACTGCCCCAAAGACTCTTACCACCTATTAATTATGGTGCAAATCTACATCACCAGCCGAATATGCGATCAATATTGAGCGCAAAAAAATACCCGCATCTCGTGATACGGGTATTTTGTCATTAACGTGAGTCTTTTGGATTCGCTTGCTTTTAGAAAAGCAAAGAGTATTAAACTCTTCTGCGCGAAACAAACAGTCCCAACAAACCTAAACCCAACAGTGCAACAGTTGCAGGCGCGGGTACAGGCACAGCAGCCGCAGTAACCATAGCGTCTTCAGTTCGATTTACTTCAACCAGAAGGTTTGAAGCACGGAATATCAGGTCACCAGACGTAACGGTAAGATTCAAATCTAAAATTCCATCTAATTGCATATCACTCGGGTCAATTGTAAATCCTAAAGGATTGTAATCGATCTCTGCGCTGCCAAAAACAGTACCGTCTGCACTTACAGTTAAATACTCTGGTTGCCCATAACTCGAAATGTAACTTCCAGTTGCATAGTGACAGTGGTAGCTACCAAAAATACTATGCCTACCGCACCAAGTTGTATAGGTATAGGAAGTATACGTATCGTAATCGTAGTCACCGTCATCTACCACATCAATCTCTAACAAAATGGACAAGATTTCATCGGTGGACGAAGTGAAACCGGAATCATTGATGTCATGAGAATAGTTGTAGTTTGATCCCGCTGAAAACCATATGTCCGGATCCGGATCATGGGTGTCCGTAAAACTCATTACCGTTGCCGAAGCCGTAAACGGAACCAACAATAGAAAAACAATAAAACTAATAACTTTCATCACAGCCCTCTCTCAAACTTGTTATGCTCGCCAGCGTAAGCACATTTAATGCCATATTAATATTTCTATAAATAACAATTAGCTATAAAGTATAAACAATCTATAACAAGAAGACTTGTAAAGTATTTCGACAATATAATAGTGGTTTTATATGAACTAACAACTGGTCACCTGGCAGATAGGATTTCATTTCTCTTTGCTTTCAAGAAAGTCAAAAGATAAGCCTGTAGATTTTCGGGGACTGACTGATTGTTTGAGTATGTATTCCACGTCATGCAAGCCAAAAAGCACAAGGCTCGAATATCGCGACATTAAAGGCCGTTGGAATAAGTACTAGCCGATGCTGGTATTTGCAAGATTGCTTGCTGACGTAGGCACAAAGATGCGCTCATGCGCGACTAAACCTCAAAGCGGATTTGAGGATAGTCGGCCTAAACTCGCTCGCTGCACTCGCTCAAACATAGGCCTCCAAACATCCTCAAATCCACTTTTCGAGTCGCGAAATCGCGCTTCTTTGTGCCCACGTCGGCCTCACATAGATTCGACCATATAGACGAACTACAAATACTCTTCACTGGTAAACTTCAATCGTATGGATTCCGGACGCATATCCGGGTGGAAGATTTCATTTACGCGCTCACGTATCTGTTTTTTCAGTTGCACTATTGATTTGGCTTCGATGTGAATGTTTTCACCTACGGCATGGGCCACATGCGTACCATCAGGGAAAACACTAACCTCGAAATTGACATGATTGCGCGTCGGATAGTGCGCCCATTTATATACAAACAACCAATGATAAAAGGCGCCAGCGATGACAAAGATGTGGAAAATATCGTGACCGCCAATGACTCCTTTGACCAGCACCGGCCAGCCGAGAAAATCGAGTAATCCACCGGCGGAATAACAGGCGCCGCCTAACCACAAATAGCGAATGCTACGATCACCAAAGGTACGACGAAAATGGTAACTGGTAAGCACGCCGAACCAGCCCAAACCGAGATAAAAACTCAAGCTCATCCATGCGGACACTTCTTCGAAAAATACCGCTTCCAATACCAGGCCAGTTATCGCGATAGTCCATATGAGCATTAACACTCCCCAGCGCCAACTACCTCGAAAAAGAATCATGTGTAGCGGTGTAAACGTTCCCGCTATCAATGTCCAGATCGCCGCATGATCCAATTGTTGAAGCACCGCGTGAGGCGTAAAACCCGGTTCCAATAAATGGTAGACACCACTCATGGAAAACAGAAATACCAGGGAAAAAGAATAGACCGAGATCGCAAACAGACGGACCCGGTTACCCCACCCCTTATAGGCGAGAAAGAAAAAACCCACAAAGGACAAGCCGGCGGCAAGCAGATGCGTGATACTGCTAAACGGTTCACTAAATCCCGGAATAGGAATCGTATCCAACACGACTCTCCTTATCAGCCTGAAAAAAAAACGCCCCGACAGACGGGGCGTTTTTTAAAAGCTTTTTTGCTTTGTTACGCTTCCACCTGCTGTATACCATCGAGAAACCAGGTTGGTGCAAAACTGTTCTTTTGTTTCACAAAGTGCCAAACTTCCTGCACCCAATGCGCCTCCGCGTCCATACCACTGAAGGCATCCAGTTCGCGCATATTCACGTTGAAAAGCACGGCGATCTGCTGTTCGCTATCGGTCTCCTCGAAGGCGACAATCTCCGCTGTCGCTTCCAATATCTCAGTCCGATTCTCTCCGGAGCGCTGCATAAATTGATCCTGTATCTCACCGAATACCTGATCCGTGGTCAAACCACGTATATCCGCAAGTTCGCCGCTATCCCAGGCTTCCTGCAGCATAGAGAAGGCGCGCTTTGCACCATCAAGGAATTCCTGACTATTGATGTCTTTAGGTAAGACCGTATTGCTACCAATAAAGTTTTGGGGAATTTCCTGTGGCGCGGTGGTGTTTTGCTTGTCTTTGAACATCAGATCAGTGTCAAAACCCGGGGACGTCGTCGCCTGACGCTGCTGAGTTGTTCGTTCAGCCTTTTGACCCCAGTCAGCATCTGGTAGTGGTGCCCCACCTGCAGGCTGAGGCTCCATGCTACGACGACGCCCAGCCAGTAGTTTGAACAATACAAAGGCAATCAAGCCAAATATGAGAATGTCGAGAAAATTGATGTTCTCGAAGGCACCGCCAAAAAATAGCGCACCCAATAAACCGCCCATGGCAAGACCACCCAGAGCACCCATTAACCCTGCTCGGCCCGCACCCGCTGCACCTGCGGCAGTCGCTGCACCGGCACCAGCACCGTTATCCGTCGCTTTCTTGGCTGGCGTAGCCGGGGCCTGCCGTTTAAAAGGCTGGTTAAATGACTTTTTACCGCCAAAGGATAAACCGCCTCCAAGGCGCTTCGCCTCGGCGTTATCCATTCCAGCACCCAGACCAACAACCATTACAATTAACGCCGCTACAATAAATCGCATATTTTCCTCGATAACCTTGTGAGTTAAGAATTCCATTAGATAATTGGGCCACATTTTAAACATTCAACACAAAAACGAAAGACTGAATTGAGAATATTGGCCAATTCCCCTAAACTGCGACGGCATATGACTTCTTCAAAAATTATTAAACTTGGTGATTATCACAAGGGCTACAAGCCTCTTGATCAATTCACCTTCCATCACATCCTAAGCGAGGCGCCAGGAACTAGCGTGATATTGTTCTGGAAGAAGAGCTGTAGCTCTTGTGCCTACTGGCGTAAATTGCTACTCGAATTCCAACAACAAAATCGCAACATTCGCCTGTTCGATGTTGATGTCGAACTAGACCCAGGCTTGGCGGAAGAACACGAGATATTCCATCTTCCGGCCATCTATGTTTACCGAGATGGGGACTATTATGGTGAGGTCCAGTGCGAGGCCCACCTGGGTAATTTGCAGGAATGTCTGAATCGTGCATTGTCGCAACCGCCTCAGGAGATGCCCTGAGACGGCAGAACTGAATCTTTGCGTGCGTCTGAACGGGAATGAGTTCCCGCTTACTTGACGACCTTGACGTGAGACGCAAACACAATACGGTCAAAGGAACGATTGAGCGTCTTGCTGAAGAAATTCTCCATCACGACATTTTCATCGTAGCTCACGGTATCGCCTTTTTTTGCCTCAACCTGAGTGCCCGCTATCCAGAATTGTTTTCCACCCGCTTCGAGTTCCAGATAGGTATAGCCGGCACCGTCGATAGACTGTAACACTTTTCCCTGCGCCGTCGCTGCCGCCGGTGGACTAAACATCTCATGATTCTTGGGCGCTGATGGTGGAGGTGGCGCACTGCTTCCGCCTTTAATAGGATGACCTATACCAGTATTGATTTCGGCTGATACTCCCCCCGACAATAACATTAACAATATTATGGATAACGATTTTTTCATAGTGTCTCTTCCGATCAAACAGAATCGAGAGTATAGCAAAGACACTTGTAACGATAGCTATAAAAAGTGCCGCATCATCATCTCCTCCCCCAGTAAAAATAAAGACCATCTTCATCACTCGGAATAGTGTCGACTTTGCAACGCGAAGCTTGTCAGCTACGCCCGAAATCCGTCTAGTGAATCACCATAAAATGACACCTGCACAGAGCCAGTTTCGAAGGTACAGCTGGCGCAAAGCGAGCGTATATTTACTTCGTCAAAAAAGAAAAAAATGACGACTATTGCAAATCACAGGCCGCGGAAACGCTCGCTAATAAGCAAATAAACGTGAAATTTTTTTTCACCTTTTTCGTACAATTTAACTTGCAGCAAATTAACATGTCGTTTAAGGTATACCGCCCGTCGAGCGCTGTAACACGTGGCGGTTAAACAGAAACAAACAGGTTTAACAGAAACGTAGAATCAAACAGGAGTCAACATTGCCTTCCTTTGATGTAGTGTCCGAAGTCAATGCACATGAGTTAAGTAACTCTGTCGATCAGACCCAAAGAGAAATAGCCAATCGATTCGACTTCAAAGGTACTAGCGCAGCGATCGAACAAAAAGACAATACTATTACCATAGTTGGTGAGTCAGACTTTCAGCTCGACCAAATCATTAGCGTCCTACATAACAAAATGGCCAAACGCGGTCTTGATATCAGCAGCCTGGAACCAGGCAAGATAGAGACTGCAGGTACTAGCGTCAAACGAGAAGTCGTTGTTCGCCAGGGTATCGACAAAGAATTGGCCAAAAAAATCACCAAGCTCGTCAAAGAATCAAAAGTAAAGGTACAGGCTGCGATTCAGGGAGAACAGGTGCGCGTCACTGGAAAAAATCGTGATGATCTGCAACAGATCATTGCATTATTGCGCGAATCCAATCTTGGCATACCGTTGCAATATGTAAACTTCAGAGATTGAATGCGCGTTTTGATTTGCGCGCAAGCGGAAAACAACTACTAACAATTTGTCAGGATTTGCGAATGAGCGCTGAGGATATGCTGATTGCCGAGTTCAGTAACGAAACCGTCACTCACCGGGCTAATTACGGCCACTTTATCAAAACCATCGTTAAGCACACTCCATCAGTTTTGCTAACACTGAATGAACTTGGACAGGTCACCTATATAGATGGAAACTCTCGAGACATTCTCGGTTTTGATACCGATGAAATGCTTGGCGAAAATCTCTGTCTATTGCATCAATCCTTCACATCCATGGGCGATCTCATTCGTCAGGCTATGCTGGGAGACGAAGTAACTGGTACTTTCGAAGCGAATGGCAATCAACTTCGTCTTTGGTTTAGCCCCATTCGCAAACTAAACAGAATAGATCACATTACGGTAACGTGCCTGGATATTACTTCCAACCTGGAAATGGAACGCGCGCTAAAGGAAATGCAACGACATTATTTATTGCTTGCAGAACATTCCACCGACCTTATCACCAAATATACCAATGACGGCGTATGTCGTTATGCCTCACCGGCGACAACAAAAGTTCTCGGCTACCGGCCAGATGAAATCATTGGACGCGTGGTTTTCGAACTTTTTCATCCCAATGACCAAAAGTCCAAGCGCCGTATCATCCCTCGACTTTTGTCAGACTCTGGAAATGAAACAATTTGTTATCGCGTCAAACACAATGATGGACACTATGTATGGATGGAAACCCGCACCAAGGCAACCATGGACCCACATACGGGTGATATAGCAGAAATCATCGCCGTGTCGCGTGATATCACTGAACGCAAGGAAAGTGAGGAGCGGCTATTGTACCTGGCCAATTACGATTCACTTACCGGTTTGCCCAATCGAGCATTGTTCCGTGATCGGCTTCGTCGTGCAATTGCCCGCGCACAACGCAATAGCGGAAAAGTCGCGCTAATGTTTCTCGATCTGGATCGTTTTAAAACCATTAACGACAGTCTTGGCCATCATGCTGGTGATCAATTACTCAGGGGCGTAGCGCGTCGCTTGAAACAACACGCGCGTGAGGGTGACACGATTGCCCGTTTAGGCGGTGACGAATTTACCGTTATACTGGAAGGCGTAAAAGATTCTGATGATGCCGCGATAGTCGCGGAGAAAATCCTCGAATTAATGCAGGCGCCTTTCCGTCTGGATGGCCATGAAGTTGTGGTCACGCCAAGTATTGGTATAACGATTTTTCCTGATGATGCCGATGATATGCGCTCGCTGTTGAAAAACGCGGATACCGCGATGTACCGTTCCAAAGAAACCGGGCGTAATGGTTTTCAGTTCTATACTGCTGACATGAATGCCAAAGCGTATGAATTATTGTTGCTGGAAAATAATTTACGTCACGCCATGGAACGTAATGAATTTGAATTACACTACCAGCCGCAAATTGACTTGCATTCTCAGGCCGTCATCGGATTGGAAGCATTATTGCGCTGGAAACATCCTGAGAGAGGCATGATACAGCCGGAAACCTTTATTCCTTACGCGGAAGAGACCGGTATGATTATCCAGATCGGCCAATATGTTTTACGCGAGGCTTGTCGTGAAGCCAAAAAATGGGCCGATGCGGGATTACAGACCCGCGTTGCCGTCAATCTGTCCATGTATCAGTTTGTCGACAAGGATTTCGTTGTGCATGTCGCTGATGCCTTACGTGAGACGCAGTTGCCTGCACATATGCTTGAGCTTGAGGTTACCGAGAGCTTTCTGGCGCATAATGTTGAGCAGGCTGCCGAGACATTAAGACGGCTGCATCGACTGGGCGTGCATCTTTCCATCGACGACTTTGGCACCGGTTATTCCTCTTTGAGTTACCTCAAACAGTTTCCACTGAATACCCTGAAAATCGATCAATCCTTTGTTCAGGACATAGGCGAAGGTAATGACAGCGCCACAATCGCCGAGGCGATAGTCGGTCTCGGCAAGAGCCTTGGGCTTAATGTCATTGCGGAGGGTGTGGAGAAAGATGAGCAAATGTATTTTCTTCGCGATCGAGGATGTGATCTTGCCCAGGGGTTTCTGATATCCCATCCTATGGAAGCGAGTAAGGTCATACCCTGGCTGCGTCAAAACCGGAAACATCAAGCCCATTTCAAGCAATGGGTTCTATGGCCCGAAATGCTGGCCCATGGGCACGCCTGAGACCTCAAGAGCACGATTCCGCTTATTGCGGTATAATCCGCGGTCTTTAAATCCAGCCACATGGGAAAACAATGAATTACGAAATCCTGCAAGATATGGAGGCCTTCACCCAAACAATGTTTAACCGCATTATTGGGTTCCAGGAGAAAGATCACCCGGCCTGGGATGAATCGCTGAAATTCGAGCAGCGTATCAAGAATTTGCCATTGCACTATCTCATCTTCAGTAATGGCGATCGCGACCCACAAACCCACGGCCCGACAGTCAATCATTATTATCCATTGCAGTGGGAAATGGCGACCCTGGCAGCTTATACAAGAGCGGTTAGTCCGGTTCCTATTATGCTTGATGTCCATGCACGCAATGGCTTCACCGGTAGTCTATTAGCCAGGGAAAATATCCGCGTCATTGGATACCGAGATCCCGGCGCCAAACCAAATCAAATCGAGAATTTTTTTGACGAAGAACAATACGAGTTGCGCAATGGCACGATTGCCGACGTAGATTTTCCAGTCGATGTGGTTTTCTCCAACTGGATGCCATCGGGTAACGATATTACTGACGATATACTTCGCCTACGACCAAAATTAGTCATCTATATATACACACAACACAAAGATGAAGACAACGCGCAAACGCAAACAGGTGTGGAAGGTGCCTTCGGAGAACGTCTTAGTGAAAATTATCGTCTGGTCGACGAGTGGACTGTGACGCGTCAAAGAGATTTGTTAAAGGAAATCTGGCCCGATTTAACCGGCAGTATCGAGGAAAACCGTATAGTTCGAGTCTATGCTGATAGGCCTTGGCACCAGTTGAAACTTCGCGCCGAAGTTGATCCTTCAAAACAATATAGCTGGGAATATGAGTTACTGATGACAGAGACGGCTTATCAGGCAAAGCAGGAAATGAGGACACGGGGTTTTCCAGTCGGACAATTCTGACTAGAAACCCCGTGTGCTGGGTTGCATGACTGTTCCCGTCACTTTGCAACCGCGGACCCGACCACCCCTCTAAAATTCTGTTGATCCGGCGCTCAATGTCTTATTGAGCCGCCACGTTGTTTTCGCTTACACGTTTTTTCGCTTCAGCGAGTTCATCCGCTTTCATGTTCATGGATAGTAACTGCAGAGATTCATAAGCGTTGCTTTCACCACCTTCTGCAGCCAGCGCATACCAGCGATATGCGTCAATCAGGTTTTTCTCTACGCCACGTCCTTCTTCATACATGTTGGCAAGATAGAATTGTGCAGGAGCGTAACCTTGTTCAGCAGCCTTGGTATACCAATGAGCGACCTGCTTCTCGTCCGGTTTTACGCCCTGACCATACAGATACATCAGTGCCAGATTGTATTGCGCTTTCAGGAAACCTTTTTCCGCCGCTTTAAGATAGTATTCGACTGCTTTCGGCATATCGATCTTCACGCCATGTCCCAAGCGATACATATTGCCCAGATTAAAGGCAGCGGTAACCATGCCCTGGTCAGCCGCAGCGGAGAATAGCTTCACCGCTTCTTTAAAATTCACTTCAACACCGTGGCCATTGGTATACATCTGACCAAGATCAATCATCGCCGGACCAAAATCCAGTTCGACGGCTTTCTTATACCAGTAGATAGCCTGGGTATAGCTTCTACGCACACCGTCTCCGTCCTTGAATTTGCGTGCGAGGACGAACTGCGCACGGGCATCGCCATCTTTCGCTAATTTATACAAGGGGTCGAAAAAAATACTGTTGCTGTCATTCTGATCAAACGAGGATGCCGCATAGCTGGAGGACATGAATGCCATGGAAAGAAAAATCATTAATGTCGCTGTTATGATGAAAACAACGAGGCTGGTGGATTTTTGAACGGTTTTATCTGACATCATGGATACCTCTTCGTTTGCGACCAGCGTTACTGGAACGTTTCAGGTTGAGCCATAGTAGTGTCGATTTATTTTTCCCTCCTTAAAAATTTCTCCCACCGCTGTAGTTAACTGAAAAAATGAACATTTTCTGAGGATTGGCTTAACCTGTCGGAGCTGACAACCGATAAGACATGCTAGACTTTTCCACTCCAATCCGTGGCCAATAAAGGAAAAATCTTGTCAGATAAACGAGTTGCACTCCCTACACGCGAAGTCCTTGGCTGGGCGATGTATGACTTTGCCAATTCAGGCTATGCGACCGTTGTTCTCACCGCGGTATACAGTACCTATTTTGTGGGTGTGATTGCAGCAGACCTGGGAAATGGTGATGCCACTTTCTTGTGGACGATGAATATTGCCCTGGCCAATCTGCTGGTTTTAATCACCGCCCCATTAATAGGGGCCATAGCCGATCACAGCGCCTGTAAGAAGAGATTTCTTCTGATAACAACTAGCGGCTGCGTAATATTTACTGCCAGCCTCGCGCTCACCGGGGCGAATGACGTCATGATCGCGTCCATCCTCGTTGTTGCCGCTACGATCATGTTTCACAGCGGTGAAAACCTCATTGCTGCGTTTCTACCCGATATCAGTACGCCCGAAAATATGGGAAGAACCTCAGCCTTTGGCTGGACGGTAGGCTATCTCGGGGGACTACTGATACTCGGTATCTGTCTGGCTTACGTAACCCATGCACAGGCCCAGCAGGCCTCAGCAGAATCCTATGTCCCGGTGACTATGTTAATAGTGGCAATCGCATTTGCCCTGGCAAGCATTCCCACCTTTCTATGGCTGAAAGAAACAAAGCAGGTCCAAAACCACGCCGCCGGTCACGCCATACGCAGTGGTTTCCAAAGGCTATGGGTAACCTTTCAACATGCCCGCCACTATCGGGATCTATTTCGATTTCTGGCCACCGTGTTTATCTACCACTGCGGCATACAAACCGTGGTTGTGCTCGCCGCTGTATACGCCCAGGAAGTCATGAAATTTTCCACTGCGGACAACATGGTGTTGATATTGGTCGTGAATGTCACTGCCGCCGCGGGTGCATTTCTTTTTGGACGAGTACAGGACGCTATTGGATCTCGTCCAACACTAATCTTCACCTTATTGATTTGGATTGCCGCGCTGGTACTGGCGTTTTTTACTGAAAGTCGAGCCACGTTTTGGCTGGTTGGGAATCTCGTAGGATTAGCCCTGGGCGCTAGCCAAAGCGCTGGACGTGCCCTTGTTGGCATATTCTCTCCTCCCTCACGTAGCGGTGAATTTTTTGGGTTGTGGGGCCTGGCCACAAAATTGTCTGCCGTAGTTGGGCCGCTTGTATATGGACTGATCGCCAGTCTTAGCCACGGCAATCACCGCTATGCGTTACTTTCCACCGCAATATTTTTCATTGTGGGTATTGTTACGCTACTCAGCGTAGACGAGACACGCGGTAAGATCGCCGCCCGAAGCAGTGATCTCGCGCAATAACATGCCTTGAGGCACTGATTGAGATACAATCCAAAAAATTCAGGTTTGGAACATCGGTCAACTATGTTTAAAGCAGAAAAATCCCCCATGCAGGCCGCAATTGGAGACGCGCTGAAACACCTTAGTGATGAAGGGGGCGGTCCCTTCGGTGCATGTATTGTCAAAGATGGAAACATTCTTGCCGTCGCGCACAACACCGTACTGGCTGACAATGACCCAACGTGTCACGCGGAGGTGAACGCGATACGTATGGCAGCAAAAAAACTGGGCGATTATGATTTGAGTGGATGTGCCATTTATTCCACCACTGAACCCTGCCCCATGTGTTTCAGCGCAATCCACTGGGCACGTATCGATACTATTGTTTATGGCACTACCATTCAGGATGTGCAAAATCTTGGCTTTAACGAGTTATCCGTATCCAATCATGAAATGAAAACACGTGGTGGCAGTAGCGTGGAAATTCATGCGGATTTTATGCGTGATGAATGTCTGGAACTACTCCAGCAGTGGTCGCAGAATACCCGTGGTCAGACGTATTAATGCCTATTGATACACCTTTGCCGGTGTCGGCGATCATACTCGCAGGAGGTAAAGCAAGACGCCTGGGAAATTGCCAAAAGGCTTTGTTGAAACTTAACGGAAAACCGCTGCTGCAATATGTCATCGATAGACTGCAACCCCAGGTTCAACAAATTGTGATCAGCGCAAATGTTGAACTCGATCAGTATCGGGCCTTTGGATTAGCTGTTTACCCTGACAAACTTGGGGAAGACCAAGGGCCGCTTTCCGGCATCGCAAGTTGTATTGAGCATTTGCAACATGACACAGTCGTTGTTGTTCCCTGTGATACGCCATTTCTGCCCATTGATCTCGTTTCACGTATGTCATCCCAAAACCATTCTGGTTTCTGTATCGCGTTTGACGGTCGGCGCGAACAAGTGTTGACCATGTTGTTCAGGCGCAAGCTCGCCACGAAACTCGGTGAAAGCGTAGTCGCCGGACAGCGTAAAGTGATGGAATGGGTACATAGGCAACAACCCACGCTGGTGGACTTCAGTGACAAACCTGATGCATTTTTCAATATCAATACCCCTGAAGATTTAGCGACCGCACGGCAGGAGTTGTCTCGTGTTGAGTAACGCAAAAATTCCTATCTGCGGTTTTGTCGCATTTAGTGGAACTGGCAAAACGACATTACTCGAAAAAATTATTCCCCAACTCGGACAACAAGGTGTGCGTATTGGCGTAATCAAACATGCCCACCATCAGTTCGATATCGATAAAGAGGGCAAGGACAGTTATCGTCTGCGTCAGGCAGGGGCCAAAGAAACCCTGGTGGCGTCTTCAAACCGTTGGGCGTTGGTACACGAACATTTCCATAATCAAAGCGATCCCGATCTTGATCAATTGTTATTACACCTTTCACAGGACGAACTTGATCTAATTCTTGTAGAGGGTTTTAAACACGTTCCATTCCCCCGAATCGAACTGCATCGCCCTTCCCTGGGAAAACCACTCTTATTTCCCGAAGACGACACGATAATTGCGGTGGCCAGTGACGACACCATCGCCATTGAGACCCCGTTACCCATACTCGATTTGAACAATCCGGAAATAATTGCCGAATTTGTTTGCAACCAATTCTTAAAATTGAAGGAGAGCCCGTAATGGACAAACAACCTTCTTGCGCGGATGAGTATGACCCAAGCTCATTGGATGCCGACCTGGCCTTGCAACGCATACTTGATCGTATTCGTCCATTGGAGGGCCATGTCAGATTGTTTTTGCGTGAATCACTTGGGCGTGTACTCGATCAAGATGTGCTTTCCCCAATCAACGTGCCCGCCTATACCAACTCGGCCATGGACGGATACGCGATACGCTCGCAAGATCTGCAAGGCAACGACGGCACATCGCTAAAAGTTGTTGGCAAGGCCTTCGCCGGTCACCCTTTTGAAGGAGCGATCGGCTCCGGTGAATGTATTCGTATCATGACTGGGGCACCTGTGCCCAGTGGCGCTGATTCAGTCGTCATGCAAGAGCATGCGCAGGTCAATGGAGATTTCATCAATGTGAGCGACGTGCTTCGTGCAGGGGAGAACGTTCGACATGCAGGTGAAGACCTTTCGATGGGACAACCTGCCTTGCTCAGCGGTACGCTACTACGCCCCGCCGACATCGGTTTGCTTGCATCACTGGGGATCGCTGAGGTACGGGTAAAACGCAAAGTACGTGTCGCCTTTTTTTCGACCGGTGATGAACTCAAGTCGATTGGTGAGCCGCTGGACAAGGGACAAATTTACGATAGCAATCGTTATACGTTATTCGGCATGCTCTATCGGCTCGGCGTCGAGATGATCGATATGGGAATCATTCCTGATAACAAAGCAGAGATTCGTAGCGCCTATGAGATCGCATCGAAAAATGCCGATGCGGTAATCACCAGCGGGGGCGTATCTGTTGGTGAAGCGGACTTCGTCAAAATGCTACTCGAGGAAATGGGGGATGTTCATTTCTGGAAAATTGCGATGAAACCAGGCAAACCACTCACCTTTGGTCAATTACAAGGTAGTTATTTTTTTGGTCTACCCGGTAATCCAGTCTCCGCTATGGTCACTTTCTATCAATTTGTTAAACCCGGTCTACTAAAGCTAATGGGGATACCTCCTAGCCCACCGCTAACTATCAAAGTACGCAGCTCTGAAAATCTGAAGAAAAGACCTGGTCGAAAGGATTATCAACGAGGCATTTTGTTTCAAACTGCCCAGGGAGAGTGGCAGGTGAAAAGTACGGGAAATCAGGGTTCACATATACTCAACTCTATGAGCCTGGCGAATTGCTTTATCGTATTACCATTGGAATCAGGTGGTATCAAAGCGGGGGAATGGGTCGATATACAACCTTTTGAAGGTTTGGTCTGACTTTTTTCGCGTATAAATAAAAAGGCCGCTGATAGCGGCCTTTTTATATCCAAAAAAATCTGGATTATGCTGCAGCAGCAATAGACGAAACGGTCGCCTTAGAAGCTTTACGACGACGCGTAGTCTTCTTACGCTTGGACGCAGATTTCTTTTCCTTCTTCGCCCATGCAGCTTCCCATTTCTTCTCAAAAGCAGCCATAGCCTTCTTCTTGGCCGCTACTTTTGCTGCTTTGGCCTTCTTGGCCTTCATCAGTTCCTTACGCTTGGCAGCTGCCTCACGACG
Organism: Gammaproteobacteria bacterium; assembly: GCA_029881255.1. Classification (NCBI taxonomy): domain Bacteria; kingdom Pseudomonadati; phylum Pseudomonadota; class Gammaproteobacteria; species Gammaproteobacteria bacterium. The sequence continues at coordinate 140,684 of JAOUMY010000006.1, forward strand.
CTTGGCCGCAGCAGCACGCTTCTTAGCTAAAGCCGCCTTCTTCTTGACAGCAGCAGCTTTCTTCTTAGCAGAAGCCGCTTTCTTCTTAGCAGAAGCCGCAGCCTTCTTCTTTACAGAAGCTGCCTTCTTCTTTGCAGAAGCTGCTTTCTTAGAAGCTACCTTCTTAGAAGCCACCTTTTTAGAAGCTACCTTCTTCTTAGAAGCTACCTTCTTACGTGAAACCGCTTTTTTGGAAGCGGCCTTTTTCTTACCAGCTCTCTTCTTTGCCATATCTACTTACTCCTTTTAGGGTCCCCAACGGTTGACATATAATCACAAAAAAAAGTTTAAGATGCAAACATCTTGAGTTAATTTTCGTCATAACTGCTAAATAGTTTAGTATTTTTTCTAGAATTTGCAGTTTTTTTTCAAAAAAAATGATTTTTTTTTCACTTTTTTTGAAAAACATGTCCTCCCACATCAAATTTTTCTCCATCAAGCCATCTCGCGTACAAAAAATCTTTCCCCTTTTGCCTGCTCAAACTCACCGACACAAACTTTTTTGTGTCGCACTTTGCCCAAAGGAGAAGTCACTCTCAAACTTTTTTTAGTCTCGAGCTCGGCACTGTTGAAAGGATGCACAGAATACGAATTTGTTTACATTCTGGAAACACAATATGAGTTTTGAAGAGCTGTTTTTGGCTTTCGAAGTAACAATTCGATCACGCTATGCGCGTATACGGGCTTTTCTTAAGAATTGAACAGCTGGAAACAGCACAAGAAGGATCAAAAACGGGTCAATATTCTCGCCATTGCCCACGCTGCATCCACCAACCCCTGATCGCGACGTAGTGCGATCATACACAGAGATGGTCATTTCACCATAAAGCGCAACTGGCGACTCTGACGATGTACCTGAGAATCGAATTTTATGGTCCCCAGGTGGACCTGCATTACTCCAAGTTAAACGACGTGTCTCACTATCGAATGTAACACCTGGGGGGGCATATATCATCGACAGACTTCGAACACCCTGTCCATTAATCTGTCCCTGTATATTCGTCTCGACCACTCCACCGACTGTCACGTTGTAGTTAGGCGGTGTAATCCCAAGACCCGAAGCCATTTGATTATCGTCTTTAACGAAGACCACCATCGTATCTTCCGCATAAGCACATGCGTTGTCGGATGCATGTAGCGTCAGTTCAAACAGCCCCGCAACTGGAAACTGGGCGGTTGAATTTACACTCCTGCTATCGGTGATAGTGACATCACTGAGCGTATTTGCATCCCACCAAAGAAGGCGAATGTCTCCATCTGGATCGTCTGCAAGGCCTTTAAGCGAAATCGTACTGCCTGCTTTTATCTCCATATCTGCTCCCGCGTTTACATTTGGCGCAGAATTGGGTTCATTTGCAGATAAGTGACAAACTCTCAGATCAAATTCGATTGGCGTTTGGGCAACTTCGGCGCTTGGCTGCATATCAAATACGGCGATATGGAAATTCTCCGGCGTTGAAACGGGAAACCCCACGCGCTCCACCCCTGCACCAGACGCTTTCACACGATCAGCCCCTCTAACGGTAAAATTTCCGTCGTTAACCGCATTATATTTCACGCTCGGTCGGTCATTTTTCGAGATTGCGAGGCCAATTTTTCCTTTTTGAGGCGGATAGGCAAGCTCAAATACGATACTGTCTGAATCAGTTCCCGAATTAGCTTGAAAATACTTCATCTCATCCTGCGGATTTTGTCTGAGTTGTGAGGAAATAAAGACACGCTCATTGAGTATGCCGGACTGCAAAGGAAGCCCTCGACGATAGTCAACGACCCCTCCCGCATACAATGCCGTCATATCCACATTAAGAGTAGTGGCCCGATGTCCACTAAAGATTGTTGCCTCGGCGGGAATCTCAACAGATGCACTTACGCCTTTATCAATTCGTGAAATGAATCCGCTGGAGTTCACCGGCTTCAGAATTTCACCTTTGGAGGCAATATCTACCTCGATATTTGTAGCGCTTTCTCCGATATTTTCTATCAATAGCTCAATCACCCCGGTCTCTCCCGAGTCTGGAACACCGTTAACGCGCAGACTTTCCTGTTTCCATCTCCACGATTTGATCACCAACACAGGTTTGCGCTGATTGATTGCCTGCATCGCCGTATACGCATGTAGATTTCCACCGCTCGCCAGGCGAGGGAAACTATCAGATACAGGACTGACGGTTGACATGATCAACGCACGCATATCGACAGGCTGTAAATCCTCCACACCATCCAGCAAATCTACTGACTTTATTAGCGCGGCAACGCCACTGGTTACAGCTGTGGCTGCAGAGGTTCCCGAGATTGCGGAGTAGCTATCATTGTCGAGATCAATTGCAAAAATGTCTTCGCCAGGAGCCCCTATATCGACATGCGTGGCGCCATACTGCGACCAGGAAGTTAAACGCCCGCGTTGATCAACTGCTGCCACACTCAACATGTTCTGCATATCCAAATCTGCAGGGTACATGGGGAGAATGTCGTTACTGCTGTGAAAATTTCCGGCGGCTGCAATAAAGAGTGCATTGGCGTTGGCAAGCTGAGAAAGGTAACTCGCATCATGTAAGGGAAATGTGGCACCGCCATAACTCATATTGATGATATCCGCGCCATGACTCAGTGCATAATTGATTGCCTGTGCCTCAAGACTCGACGAATAAGAACAACCAATTCGCAAGGGCATAATTTTTACGTTCCAGGCGATACCGCTCATGCCTTTGTTATTGTTGCCCACAGCACCAATTATTCCTGCCATCGCAGTACCGTGTGATGCCGGTGGGTTGCATCTATCTGCGGAGTCGGGTGAAGGATTGCTGTCTCCGTCTACAAAATCGAATCCTTCGACCAGATTACCCACCAGATCAGAATGGAAAATATCAATCGCGTCATCGATGACGGCGACGATAATGGTTTCATCACCTGTAGAAACGTCCCAGGCCGCTTCCAATCCAATTTGAGACAATACGTCACGTTGATGGGTATATAGCGGGTCTCGAGGAATGAGCTGCGCCTGCGTGGAAAAAAGAGGATATTGTGGCTCAGACTGATGTAGTTGCGTAGAGGCTACGCTTGCGCACACGCAAATCAACGATGTGATTAACAGTTTCCGTCGCATGTCTCGCATAATCTGACCAAGAATTTTCAGACGCAGTTTACTTGTTTGCGCCTGATCCAGGCCTTAATTATGCCGCATAAGCTCTGCGTAGATAAACCATCGCCGCAAAAACCATTAACCACAACAATGGATCAAAACGTCCGCCAGCGAGTGTACAACCTCCTGAACGAGTGCCGGAAGCAAAACTGGCGGTGAGGGAATATTTCACGTTATTGTCTGCTTGTTCTCTTGGCGCTAACACGGCTATATAGTAGGTCGCATTCCCAGGGTTACGTATATTTATTTCATCATTACCGTAAACACCGGAATATTTCACGCCAACGTCGGTTGCGCCCGCCAGCCCTAAATCGGTGTAGTAGAAGCCCGGGTAGGTACTCTTCGCCACCAAAAGATTCACATCGACACTGGTGCGTGTATCCGTGCGTTTGAGTGTCACTTTTAAATTATCCCTGCCACTAGGGACGTCGATGGTGTAGTAGTGTATGGCGTCAAGATGCATTCCTTCTCGTAGTAATTCGCCGTTGACCTTTACATCAGGGGTCAACACGCCCCAGTCCAGATTAAACTGTCGCGTATAATCACCGCGCAAGGTGTCTTTGGCCCAATTCACAGTGAGTACAAAAGGAAGCTCTGTGAAAGAGTCCGCCTCGAACTGTAATGAATCCACTTTGAAAACCAGTTCCTGCGTTTCTCCCTCGTTAAAAGGGCTGATGGTCACTTCCCGACTATAAATCATTAGCGGAGACGAAAGCGTGGCGACGACAATATCAGCGGAATTCCAAACATTTTCTAACGTTATTCGCAGTTGAAAGGTTTCCTCCTTATCAACAACTGAATTACCGTTTCCATATAGGCTGTCATCGACGACGATTTTGTTAATGACAATCACAGGGTCCAGGCTTTCCATATTTGCGTAGGCCTGTACCGCATTAATTTTACCATCCGTCGCCGTACGACCTTTTGCGACCAATGGCGTAACGGAAGACAACATTGCCCCCCGTAATTGGCGAAAGCCTGCGAGCGGATATGCCGTTTTTAGCAGCGCAGCAATACCACTGACCAAAGGCGCCGCGAAGGAAGATCCATATTTGCTTGAGTCATAACTACCCGTGGCACTAGTCGTCACCCAACCTTGACCAGGGGCTGCAAAATCCACGGTCGTTTGTCCAAATTGCGCTTCGTGGGAAAGCTCACCCGCGGTGTCTGAAAATGCGACGGAAACGATATTGGGCAGATCCAAACCCGATGGATAGTCCGGTACCTTATCATTGCTAACAGGATCATTACCTGCCGCGGTAATGACCAGGACATTCTGGTCCTGGATGGCCTGCAAGATATTTTCTTCGGCAATCGAATACATTGGACCGCCGTAGCTGAGATTGATAATGCTAGCGCCTTTACTGATAGCGTATTCCACCGCTTGGATCTCAGCCGCCGTGTCATATAAACAACCGATGCGTATCGGTATGACTTTCACATTCCAAGCCGCACCCGCAATACCAATACCGTTGTTGGTTTGCGCACCCACCACGCCTGTCACAGAGGTGCCGTGAGCTTCAGAATATATTTTTCCTGTATCTGGGTCTTTACATGTGTCCGCTGGTGAGGGATCCGCATCGTTCTCGACAAAGTCCCAAGGAGAGACCATATTTCCACTCAAATCTTCGTGATGAATATTAATCGCATCATCTATTACAGCGACTATCACGTTACCGCTTTCGCCCTTCACGATATCCCATAGTTGTTCAACCCCTGCCTGTACGAGGGGCGCTTTTTGACTGTCATAAACACCCAAACCCTCAGCGGGAACCGCACGCGGGTAGCGTCTGTAATTCGGCTCAGCAAAGAGTACATTGGGATCGGCGCGCAGCGATTCGATGGTTTGTTCTACTGAGAGATCAGGAGGAAGCTGCCACTGTTCTAGTGGTAGTAATTGAAAACGGCCTTTGACTTGTATTCGCTTATCCTGACGCAGACGCGATTTTTGTTTCGCGGTGATACCTGTTTTGTACTGCACCAGTAACTCGCCGGGAACATATTGTTGAACTGAACCTGCCACCACCAGGGAGGGCAATCCAAAAAGAATGAGTATTACAGTTAGAAACAGGACAGGCATGATGAGCTTATTATTGCGGATATTGTCGGTTTTGGACACAGAGAATTCAGGAAAATTCCCCATGAAATATGACAAAGCCCCGGATAGACAGGATCCGGGGCTTGTGTTCAAAAATTAAAATCGTTCCAGTCTTAGAATCGAACGCCAAGTTTTCCAGTATAGGTCAGCACGCCACCCGTCTGATCCATCTCCACTGCTACATTGATCAGGAAGATTTGCAGATTGGCGCCGATGAACCACTTGAACAGATTCCCCGATACATCTTTGATAATTTTATCATTCAGATTAGGAAACTGAGCAGCAAACGTGTCCCGGATAGTTTGTGAAACATTTTGATCGACCAAATATTGGAGTGTCATATCTGACGAAGCTGTATAACGGTGAAAACCAAGACCCGCAAATGGTGTCACCTTCAAACCAATACCAAAGCCCTTGGAGATTGCGAGCTCTGCACCATATGAAGACATTTTCGCCAAATCTGTCCCACCATATGACCCCGCAAAATTGCTGAACACACCGCGCACAGCAACCGCAGGTAATAACACATTACCGCTGGCGATATTCACTTTTAATTCACCGCCCAAATGCGAAATTGTGTTTGGCAACGATAGATAGGATACACCGATATCAACTGCCGGAATCAACGGAACAAATGGAATATCTACACCAACGTGCGCGTGAAGTTTAGGAAATGGGAGATAGGCCATACCCTGCATCCACGATGGAAGTAAACCATTCAAAAATGATCCTGTTGGCAACTGCGTCGCCGAAACTTCCAGGCCGGCGTCAAGCCCGACAGGCAAAATCCCATCTGCTGCAGAGGCCGCTGGAGAGTTTGACTTGTATGTAAATGCTGGCGCGATATCACCGGCTAAGGAACTGAAATTATCATTGATCACTGTTACGCCAGGACCAACTACATCGTCTACAATTGACGCATGTATTTGGGTACTCCCCGCCAGCAATGCCACCGCACTAAAAACTCGAATTACCTGTCTCATCGATTAATCACTCCTGATGTCGTCTTTCCGTTACCGCTTTTGCAGTCATTATAGTCAAGCTTTCAAAAATGTGAATGAACTGGTTCTCAAAAACTGTTTCCAAACATTAATTTGCAAAGCTTATGCACATTAAATGCCGTCCCCATGCCTTCCGGCATTGACAAGAATGAAACAAGCGGTCGTTTCAGCGGTCAGAGCACTCAGTATCCTCTGAGTAAGTCGGCTAATGGCAAAAGCGCTGCCCTCATTGATAAAAACATCCGCCTCGCTGATATCTCTGCACTCTCGCTTGCCAGGAGAATCATAGAGGAAAACGAGAGAACTTTCAGACCACGCCTAAGGCGAAATACGATAAAATTCAGTATAGAAAAGGTCTGGATAATAATTAGTAATGTATGCTTCCAGGGATTTTGGCGTTGGGGAAACGGGATCGGGAATGAAATTACGAAATTTCACGACACTGATTGCATGTTGTGTGCTATTACCCCTGAGCGCATGCTTTCATAACCCGGCCACCGGGCCTTCAGATAAATCCAACCCAACTGCAAACCCCTCGACGGCGGGCCTGCCGATTCTTACCATCACTTCGCTATCCAACCCCGATCTTAACGTACCCGAATCTCGCCCAACCATCAGTTTTAGAGCGAAGCTGTCGCAAATTGCCACTGAAGATATTCCATTCCGCTTTCGAATTACCGATGGCACGGCAACGCGACAAAACGACTTTTTTATCAATAACACTGGCCGCGACACTGGCGCATCGGTAGAAACCATTCCCGAGGGAAGTGACTTTGCTGACTTTAGCGTCAATATACAAAATGACGACATTGACGAAATCAATGAACAATTCACCGTCGATTTTCAGTTACCCGAATTTGCCGATGGCCGAGGTCCACAGGTTGTGTTGGACGCACCTCCACTCAAAATCATCATAATCGATGACGATGACGCGCCTGTCGTCCAGATTGCCCCTGAAACTGGAAACCTGATTACCGTGCGTGAAAGTGTCGGGGTAGTAAAGTTAACGCTAACTATGCCATTGAAGCTGGCCAGTCAGGATGTGGAAATTCCCATTTTAGTGACCTACCCCAGTGTTGGCTTTGCTACACCTGGTAGCGACTTCGAAGTCCCGCAAACCATCATCTATCCAGCGCAAAATGGCGGTACTTCCCGTACGTTTGAATACAACTTATACATTAAAGACGATGCCTTGAAAGAAGAAAATGAGACGTTTTTTGTTTCCCTGCTGGATCCCCTGAATCATATCGCATTTCTTGGATCAACAGGTTTATCCTCAGTAACAATCACCATACTAGATGATGATGCCATTGGTGGCATTAACGACACCCAGGTGACGACTTGCGCAAACTACACGAATTACAATGTGGGTTGCTCGACAACAACTGACTTTCCCGGCCAGGATGGCGAATCAAACACGCCTATGAACATGCAGTTTGTCGACGAAGCCGGCTTCCCCACCCAAGACCCCAACCTCGCCGCCTGCGTGAAAGATCTCAACACTGGCCTGATGTGGGAAGTAAAAGCATCGGCCCCAGATGCGTCACAACGCAGTGCCAAATTTTTATATTCCTGGTACAACCCCTTGATCAATGCTAACGGAGGGCAAATGGGTTTCGAGGGCAACAGTTCGAGTTGTGGTGGATCGTTAGACACCTGCAATACCAGTGCGTATATCGAATTTCTTAATAAAAATGATCGCTACTATGGAAATGGTCTATGTGGCTCCACCGACTGGCGTCTGCCCAAGATTCATGAGTTGGTTTCTATTATGCGTTTCTCTCCACTCACTGATTTGTCAAAAGATGCAGTCATGTTCGATGAATCCATCTTCCTGGGAAAACAACCCGGATATTATTGGACATCTAACCCAAAGGCCAATTTTTCACTCGAGGCATGGGCAGTCTTTATGGGTAAGACACCCGATTCATATGGAAAAGGGCGTATGTTTGTTGTGGGCCTGTTTAAAGACAAGACCGCGTTTATTCGCGCCGTAACTCATTACTGAACCTAATTTGATGAAACATAGTTACTACAAATTCATTTCTCTCTTTCTGGCGCTGTCGCTATTCGTTGCGCCAGCCAGCGCACAGATTTGCGCGCTCGACACCACGCCACAAAGCATTTCTCCAACAAACTTTTCCATCAATCAGGGTGTCATCACTGACATCGCTTCAAGTTTAACTTGGCAACGTTGTTTTTACGGTCAGACCTGGAACGAGTCACTTCAACGGTGCCAGGGCAATCCGATCAAGCTCGACTGGAAACAGGCTCTCAATGCAGCGGCGTCGTTAAATGGGAACTGGCGCCTCCCTAATGTCAAAGAGATACTGACCATAGTCGACTACCAATGCATGAGCCCCCCATTAAACCCCGAATTATTCCCGGAAGCGCCTTCGTCGCTCAGAAGTGGACTGTGGACATCAACACCCTTGCAAACCAATATTTCGATAACCTCGCCGGTTCAATCGGCCTGGTTGATAGAACTCGGACACGGCTCCTTACAACACCACACGATGGACGATCCAAATTATTTACTACTCGTTAGGGACGGTTTCTAGGTAGTCTCTTTAGACAATATTTACTCACGCTAAAGACCCGTACCACTCGTTCGCATTCTTGTTAACCCATCTCTGAAAAAATCCCGCTATCGGACGATAACAAGCCACCAGGTCTATATTCCACGATAGGTTTTTTATGGCTGTTTGGCGTGGAGTCGCGTCAGCAATTTCGGCAATTTTTCTGCTATCGCCTTTTCCGCTGATTGCTGCAGGGCCACCTGTTCCCTTCGACGCTTGGTCTGTAAACCAGGGTAGTATTACGTCTTCATGCCCCGGCGGATCGAGTTGCCAGAACACCATCAGCGACCAAGGCATGATGCAACGGACGCTAATAGACTCTTCTGGTCAACGCTACTATCAAACCATCATCTACGATCAACAAAAAGACGGCACACAACTCACAAGCGAAAGCTTTGTTAAGGGCAATAGCCAAGAGGGCGGAATTTCAACCCGACAGGTATTGAGCATCCCCGGCACAACCACCATAAATAGCGTCTCCGTATTAAATACCGGCTGGGCGAGCAATTCCGGGGCAGGGTCAGACATTCAAATACACCAGACACTCGAGGACCACAGCATCACCAAGGTCGGCTACATCGACAGTTTCACATTTGAAAGTTCGCAAGATGCAAACGAAAATGTCACCGGCTATTACCTCGATATTCGCCAGGAAGTAACGAATTCAACGCTCATCGGTGGTGACGGCGTCACGACAACTGGTCAGGACAAGCACGTCTTCGTCACGCGTAAAACCTCCGGAAACTTCGTTACTTCCCCTGGTTCCGCTTCTCTCCCGAGATCAGGAGGTATGGGGGGCATGATGGATGGCAGTGGCCCACAAGGTGGTACTGTGTCTTGGCGTGTTGGAGATGAGATACAGGTAATTTGGATAGGACAGGTTTGTGAAGGATGCCAGTCCGGAGGAATGATGGGTGGTGGCGGTGGTGGTGGCGGAATGATGAGCGGCGGTTCATCATTTTCTTACCAGGCCTATGACAATTTATCCGACTCCAGTGCAGGTATCGCCACGCGTTCGATATCGCAGACAGCCCCCATTAACTGGCAGACTGCCCCTTTTGGCGAGCAGCCAAAATTCTGAATAAAACTCTACACCGTGGTAAATTTTTCAATTTTTTCCATCAATCGCGCGAAATCGATCGGCTTGGTTTCATAATCATCACAACCTGCTTCAAGCGCTTTTTCACGATCACCAGACATCGCGTGGGCGGTTAACGCAATCACTGGAATTGCGGCAACGCTGGAATTTGCCTTTATCTTGCGGGTCGCTTCCCAACCATCCATTTCCGGTAGACTCATGTCCATCAGTATTAGATCTGGATTTTCGCTGCTGGCCATGTCAACGCCTTCGACGCCGTTCACAGCTATGGCTACGGAAAAACCACGTCGTTCAAGACGCCGTTGCAGCATATCCCGGTTCATTTCATTGTCCTCAACTAACAAAATATGTGGCATATTCTGATCTCTCCATTCACTGTATTACTCTTCATCATCCGCATAAAAACTTCGAATACGCTTGAACTCATCTTCAATATTTAGAAACGCTTCAACCACGGCCGGATCAAAATGCGAGCCGTTGGAATCTACGATAATCCCTTTCGATTTTTCATGACTAAATGCTTCCTTGTAACAACGCTTTGAGGTTAAAGCGTCATACACGTCGCCTAATGCCAGGATACGCGCTTCTAACGGTATATCGTCACCACGAGTACCGTACGGATAGCCTGAACCATCCCATTTTTCATGATGAAACTCCGCAATAGCGATACCTGTTTTAATAAACTCATTCCCCGGGTGCTGGCGATCAACAGCGCGCAAGGTATCTGCGCCTATAATCGGGTGCTTACGCATAATTCGCCAGTCATCTTCTGTTAGCGGACCATTTTTCAGCAATACATCGTCGCTTATTCCCACTTTCCCTATGTCGTGCAGAGGACTCGCGGCATAGATATTATCGATAAACGGCCTATCAACGATTCCTTTGAATTTCTCAAGACTCGATAAATGTTCGGAAATAACCTTGCAATACTCTCGCATACGTTCCAGATGCGTTCCCGTCTCCGGATCTCGCGACTCCGCCAGCTTCGACATAGCGAATATGGTCGCCATTTGAGTTGAAGTAATCTGCTTAACCTGAGTACGTACTCGCTCACCCAGTTGCTTGTTTACATCTTCAATGAACTCACGATATTGCAGTTCCCTGTCGTGCAGCCATTTCTTGTGTAAACAGGCGTTAACGCGCGCCTTTAATAGCGTCGGGTTAAATGGTTTAGGCAAATAGTCTTCAGCGCCGAGCTCGATACATTTTACCGTGGTTTCCATATCGCTCAACGCCGTAATTACCACAACAGGAATACTCTTTAAATTTTCATCTTTTTTCAAATGCTCAAGAACCTGGTATCCATCCATTTCTGGCATCATCAAATCCAGCAGAATCATGTCCACGGTTTGTTCACGCAATTTGTCCAAAGCGATTCGACCATTTTCTGCCACAACGACTTTATGGCCTTGTCGTTGAATACGACGCGTCAACAAATCACGGTTGTTCTCATTGTCCTCAACAACCATAATGAGCGCTTCCCGCTCAGTCGGATCTGTGTAGATCGCCTCCATTTTCGGCTCAAATTGTTCGTTCTGGCTATTCATATTCTGTATCTCAGCCTCATTCCTGTTTGCGCAGCTTGCGCGCTACCATGCTTTGAATATCAAACAGGAAACTCTCGAGGTCCATATCTCGGCGTTCGTATACCTTTTCCACCTTTCCACTTAATCGCTTGATCTCATCCGCGCTAAGATCCTTGGAGGTCAACACAACAATGGGAATATCTTTCCATTTCGGGTGTCGACTGACTTCCTCACTGAAACGAAAGCCATCCATCTCCGGCATTAACAAGTCCAGCAAAATGAGATCCGGCGTCTCTTTCTCCAGGGTATCCAATGCTTCCAACCCATTTGCCGCTTCGAGTATTCGTATTCCCTGTACGGACAGGGTTCGTGCAATAATGCTTCGATTTTCAGGCTTGTCGTCGACGACCAAAACCTTGCTTTCGCTACCGCCCCGCAGATGTTTAACCACGGTTTCCATCAAAACGTCTTTTTGTATGGGCTTAATGAGATAGTCTGCGGCACCTAGTGCGAAGCTAAGATCCAGCTCATCCATCATCGAGACCATAATCACCGGTATATTTTGCGTTTCCGGGTTACGTTTGAGTTCTGACAAAACGGTCCAGCCGTCCATAACCGGCATCAAAACATCTAACGTGATGATATGCGGCTTGTATGATGACAGGATAGAAATTCCTTCCTGACCACTGGCAACTGCTTTGACATCGAAACCTTCACGCGTCAGATAGCGTTCCATCAAATCTCTTACCGAGGGATCGTCATCGATCACCAGAATTTTGCTTATGACTTTGCGACGCTCAACCCCCGGGTTGTTTCCCGAAAAACGAACATTCTTAGGATCAACTTTGGGACCAAGGCTAAGTTCCATACCGATCTGATTGGTATGTAGCTTCGCAGAGTTAACCGGTATCGTGACAATATATCGCGCCCCTTTACCTTCCTCACTCTGTACATCCAGACTGCCGCCGAGAATTTGCGCAAAGCGCTGACACAAAACCAAACCCAGACTTGCGCCCGCCAGTTTTTTTGAAGCATCATTTTCTTCCCGAAAAAACTCTTCAAAAATCTGCTTTTGTTCTTCCGATGACATTCCAGGACCGTTGTCCTCGACAACAAAAACAATGGAGTCGCGATTAAGACTCTTTTCGCGGCTGGCACGCAGTACTATCTTGTCGGCATTGGAATGCTTGATCGAGTTACTTATCAGGTTTAACAGAATCTGCCGTACCTTTGTTACGTCAGACAGTGCAACGCCTAGATTTTCATCCAGCACGAGATCCAGTTGAATTTCATTCGATTGGGCTAAACGACGTATAGTGTCGACCACCTCATTCAGCATGGCGTCGATCTGAAAATACTCCAGACTCAAACCCATCTTTCCCGCTTCAATTTTTGACAAATCGAGAATATCGTTGATCAACGATAGCAGGTGCTTCCCGGCATTGTGGATGCGTTTCAGATCCGTTTCGCATTGCTCATTTCCGAGCAAATCTTCTTGCAGTATTTCGCTATATCCAATAATTGCATTCAAAGGCGTGCGTAGTTCATGACTCATGTTTGCCAGAAACCCACTACGCGCACGACTGGCGGCCATGGCTCTATCTCTGGCAAGCGCCAAATCTCTTACACTGCTTTCCAGGCGATCTTCCAACTTACGCACAGTACTGGCAGCAACCTTCTCACGCATTTTGTAAGTCGTAACATCTAGACCACGGCCTATGTAAAACACCTGCTCGCTATCGCGTTTCTGAAAAATGTCGAAATTCAGATATTGTTTGTTTTCTTTGTCCGCTGACAAATCCACCTCGAGGACCGAGTGCCCCTTAGACTCGGCCTGGGCCAACGCCAGGGTCCAGCTGTTTTGGTTCGCCTGACCAAAGATGTCACTCTGATCCGGAGCGAGATTGTTTATACCTAGTAGCTTTTCCAGGTCCGCGGACACGGCGATCACGACATAGTTGTCATCTGCCAGCCACGCATAGCCAGGGGACCGTACAATCTCGTTCTTCCAATCTGCTAGGTTCATTAATTTTTCAATAAATTCAATATGCTATATGACATCACACATGTCGCGGAATAATCCACTTCTATACTTGTTCAACAGATATCGGCAAGACGCCAGAAAACTACAATGGCGAAATCACGTATTTTCTTGTTAATGATTGAAAAATTGGCATGGAAGGGCCAAATAAAAAGGTCGGCCAACCTTTCGGCTGCCGACCCTATATGAAATGAAAAAGATAAAACTTAATTACTGGAGAATTGCGTACCGCCGCCTTCATGTCCGATGTGCGCAACATGCTCCACAACCTCGATAAGTTCAGCAGAAGCGCGCGCAAGATGTTCAGATTTACGGGTACGCTTATACTCTTTTAGCGCAATATAAGACGTCGCCGGGTGAATAATTGCGTCCATCAGACTGAACAACTCACCGAAGTGATCCAGCTTTTCCAGATCGTGGCCTTTGCTTTTCATGAACTTGCCCATGTGCCATTGATCTTCGATCTCATCCAGACTCATGTTCATCATATTGTCTGCATTATCAACAACAGTCCCCAAGATATCTTTATGCTCCGGGTGACGTTGTATGTAGTCATGAGCACCTTTCTTGCCCAGTTCTACTAATTGTTCTTGTACTTTGATGAGATGTGTAATGTTGGCAACAAATCCCGAATTGGCTTCCTGGATGGTGTCGTTTGCCAGTTTGGTATATAACACAGTGTCCAGCGCCTGTGCTTGTGTCGAAACGGCTAGGCCGAGGCCGATAGCCAGCATTGTTTTCTTTAATGAAATCCCCATAACCCTTCCCTCACGTTTGTAGTTTTTTAAAAAATACCGCCCCTAGTCGACCAGATGCAGATGTGTCCGAATCAAAGGCTAGGGCTGGCAGATTAATTGTGGATTAATATGCACCAAAACAAAAAGTTAACATTTGGTAAGAATTGACTGGTGCGTGGACGAATAAGCTTTACCGGTAAACCTATTCATTAAGTTCAATGTCTATCTGTCGGTATAAACGGCTGACTCCAGCGCTACTTTTTTGCTGAGTTCCTTTGCGGGTTTATTTTCCTTTTGCCCTAGGAAAACATGTCGATAAGCGACGTAAACATAGGCGCCAAACAGGGGAAAAAGCACCGCGCTTGCAATCGGTACGACGCTCATGGAGACCATGAACATCAATATCCAGGTTACCAGGGCCATACTGATTGCCTGAATATTGATGTAGATTGCGCGCTGACTCAAAGCCTGTGCCTCAACGTAATTCAGATCATGAAAAACAATCAGCGGAATACTGAAAAAGGTTCTCAATCCTACCAGTGCCAGGATCAGGAAATACAACACTGTCGCGGTGAGTTTAAAGATAAAGGAAATGGGATTGTCCTTATCCAGTAAGATGCTGGACAAAACTTTATCGCAGGCCTGATATAAATCCCGACTCGGGTGAACATATAGAAAAGTCACCCAGATAGAGGCTCCAACCAATAATGCCATTAATGCTAGACGTAATAATTTTTTCTGTTCCGGCAACACCGTACGTAATCTCTCGCCGGGGTCCGCCGCCAAGGAGTTGTCCGATAAAAAGGCCAGGACGATAAGATCTGTCAGAATAACAAACAAAGAAAAGGCGCAAAATATTAGAAATATACTCAGGATTAACAATGATGGACTTTCGGGTATAAGAGGAACGACGGCTCGTATCGCGACATACACCGAAACAACAAACAAGGTGACTGAACCAATGAAAACGAGTAAACGACGACTGATAAGTTCTAACGCCTCCTTCAGCCAAAACAAGGTATCTGCTACGGCAATTCTACGAGGTTCTATGGTCTTCACATTCCCATCCTTTGCAAGGAAAGACTTACAGTTCATATAGAAATATAGACGTCGAATTTTTTCCACGCAAGTTGTGTCATGTATTACTCAAAATACCTAATCAATACCAAAACGCCACACTCAACTTTTACAGCGGTCGAATAAATCTTTGTCTACGGGTAATATCGAAAACCTGCTTGAGTAGAGTATGCATCTGACACAAACAATCGAATGGAATAGAAATACTTTCCACAACAGCCACATTATCCGCAAAAACTGAATTCAAGCCACAAGCTCAAAAAGAGTTCTTTCAATTCGACACGGGATAAAGCATACGCCCAGACACAAGGTCTGAGTCTGCAGAGCACCAAAATAGGTGCATAACCAAAACATATGATCTATTTAGAAAGCACTAAATGAACCAGTTGGAAACTTTTACTCTTCCTGGCAATACGAATTGAGCAATGTCGTGCTAAAAGTGTTCGCGGATGATGTCAGTATCTTTACAAACAGTTGAACCAAGCTTGGAATTGACGCAAAGACGTAAAAAGATTTCATCATAGCCGATTTCTTCGTCGAGTATCTTGCAAGGTACGGTAAAGGTTCGACTTGCTTCAATTCTGGCTTTGGCATCTACGGTGTGCGCGTCGTAACCTGCGCTTCCCAGAGACTTGTTGTGCAGTGTTTCCTTTCCCCATAACTCAACCCAAACCCCAATTTCGTTTGCCAGCCGATATTCATCCACGCTGAGCAATAGCTCGTAGCGATAGCTAATCTGACAAATCGAACCACTGGGGTAGCTGTCACGGATAATGTGAAAATTAACGTCCTGAATAATAGGCACGGTATCGCGTTGTCCTGGAGAATTTTGGGAGAGATTTATTAATACAGAAGAAAGAAGCGGGTGACAAGCACCCGCTTATAGATTTTTTAGCTTGCCTGGCGAAGTCGAACTACGACTTCAATGCCATCCGCGGCTGTTCCTAACGGTAATGTAGGTAACTCGCCTACGCTAATATTGTCTTTCGAGATATCAACCAGTTCGCCGGTATCAACATTGTAAAAATGATGATGACTGTCTGTATTGGAATCGTAAAAAATCTTGGTTGGATCAATTACGAGTTCACGAACCAGCCCTTTACGTGCGAACAGACCGAGAGTATTGTAAACCGTGGCTTTTGAAACCTTAGCTCTTTCTACATTGACCTGCGCCAAAACCTGTTCCGCAGAGAGGTGTTGATGTTTGGCCAACAGTATCTGCGCAATTTCCACGCGTTGCTGAGTGGGTGAAATTCGATGTTTACGCAATACATCGATTACTTCTGATTTACTTCTTGCTTCGTTCATCATGGTCTATGCCCTACCATAAGTTCAGTTTTTATTTGACTTACTGCTTCAACCTGTTCCTCCACTCCAACAACACTTTATTATGTCTAAAACATCGGCTAAAACCTATGTTTTCTTGAGTGGAATAATGAACATTTTTTTACAATTTTTATAATTAATTGAAACTAGAGCGATTTTAATACCTATAATTGGTATAAATATGGTTCGAACAGAGGTGTTTCCCCGAGAAGCAACGTCGCCAGATGCCGCGCCGACGCAGGCCCGAGGACTACACCATTGCGAAAATGACCGGTGTTGAGATAGCAGTTCTGGTATTGGGGGTGTTTACATATATAAGGTATTCCATCCTGTGTTCCGGGACGCAGGCCAGCCCAATGCTTTTCTATTTTGGCTGTTTTCAACATCGGAATGAGATTTTCCGCATCGGTTTTTAAAGACTCTCGTGCATCCTCAGTTGTCTGTTTATCGAAACCAACATCTTCCAGGGTGCTACCAACCAACACCCGACCATCTCGACGTGGAATCACATAACGCCCTTTTCGCATCACCATATGTGACACGCTTCCAGGCTCAGTTTGGTATAACAACATCTGGCCTTTTATAGGCCTCACTGCCGGGCGAATACCCAGATCGGAGATTAATTGTGCCGACCATGCGCCAGATGCAATGACAAAATCCTCGGCGGTAATCGATCCCGCGTCAGTTTCCGCAGCAACTATCCTGACTTCGTGATGAGTGAAAGACTTGACTGCATGAGACTCAAAAATCTGCACGCCCAGTTTTTTTACATAGGCAATTAAAGCTGCAACCAGGCGCGGGTTGCGTACCTGCGCCAGATCTGGAAACCACAGTGCCGAGTCATATGACGGATTAAGACCGGGTTCGAGATTCCTGATTCCGTCAGTTACGGTTTCAATCGCTGTCGAATAGCTTGTTGCCCATTGATAGGCCTGTTCCCGCTCATCCATATCGAGGAGCAAAATTCCACTTAACGTCCATTCCGGATCGATACCGGTTTCCGAATGAAGTTGTTGAGACAGTTCTCGGTAGAATGGCTGACTCCACTTGGCCAATTGATTAACGGCCTCAGAATACCGCCAGGGATAAAGCGGGGACAGAATACCTCCGCCCGCCCATGAGGATTCTTTTCCACACTGTCCACTTTCCAGAATACAAACACGCTTGCCCGCAAGCGCTAACTCTCTTGCCGTAAGAAGGCCGATGAGTCCGCCACCTATGATTGCAACATCAGCGGTTTGTGTTTTCAAAACGAAATTTAATCTGCTTGTTTGAAAGCTGGAATGGCGGCCTTCAGATATAACAGCATCGACCAGATGGTCAGCGCCGCGGCAACATAAAGCAGCACTACACCGACCTCGAAGACAGGAAATTCAAAGATGGGCTCACGATATACCAGGAGACTGATCGCCGCCATTTGCAATGCTGTTTTCACCTTGCCCAATGTCGAAACCGCAACCTGAGCACGCTCACCGATTTCCGCCATCCACTCACGCAAGGCTGAAATCGTAATCTCACGACCAATGATAATAGCTGCGGCAATAGTAAAAACCGGCGTCGGGTTAAATTCCACCAGCAGCAACAGCGCAACCGCTACCATGATTTTATCCGCAACCGGATCAAGAAAAGCACCAAAACGTGAGGTCTGATCCCACTTACGTGCCAGATAACCGTCTGCCCAGTCAGTGATCGCCGCTAATACGAAAACAAAGCAAGTCACTTCATTTGCCCAGGAAAATGGCAAGTAAAAGCACACCACCAGTACTGGGATGAGGGCGACACGTAGCCAGGTCAGAAACGTAGGTATACTCATTAACAACTATTCCGAGTGAAACACATCGTAGATCTTCTGTGCAAGATCCTTGCTCACTCCTTTTACAAGTGATAAATCTTCAACGCCAGCACGGGCAATACCCTGCAGGCCACCAAACTGTTTCAGCAACTCCTGACGCCGTTTAGGTCCAAGCCCGGGGATTTCCTCCAGTGGAGACTGCTGGCGTTTTTTGGCTCTACGCGCCCGGTGCCCCTGTATCGCAAACCGATGCGCTTCATCACGCACGTGTTGAATCAGGTGTAGCGCCGGCGAATTGCCCGGCAGTATAAACGGCTGGGGATTTCCCGACAACCACAGCGTCTCCAATCCGGGACGCCTCTCCACTCCTTTGGCCACGCCTATCATCATCACTGAATCAATCCCTAATTCTTCCATGACTTCCTCCGCCTGGGCCAACTGCCCCTTGGCCCCATCGATCAACAAAATATCCGGCAGTTTACCCTCTGATTCCCGCACCCGTTTATAGCGTCGCGATAAGGCCTGGCGCATGGCCGCATAGTCATCGCCAGGCGTAATGTCGGTGATATTAAAGCGACGATAGTCCGACTTCAGTGGTCCGTTGGTGTCAAATACCACACACGAGGCCACCGTCTCCTCGCCCATCGTATGGCTGATATCAAAACACTCGATACGTTGCGGCAATTCATCCAACGACAAACTATCCTGTAATTGCTCAAAGCGCTGTAACATATTTGCCTTGTCGGCAAGCCTGGCCTGAAGCGAACTCTGTACGTTGATTTCTGCCAGTTTCAACCAACGCGCCCGTTCACCCCGGACTTTGTCACGTATACGCAGTTTGCGGCCTAACTGTTCACTCAAAACCGCCTCTAGCCAATCACGATCGGCAGGCATCTCATTGCAGATAATTTCATTCGGAACATAACGCCCACCCTGACGACCGATGTAATACTGTGCAATAAAAGCAGAAAGCAATTCCGCCGTATTGCTGTGTTGCGAATGCACAGGAAAAAAAGATTTGCTGCCCAGGCTGTTGCCGCCCCGGATAAAAAAAACAGTCACGCAGGCGATCCCCTTGTCCATCATCGTCGCGATCACATCGACATCACTCTGTCCTTCGCCGGTAATATACTGCCGCTCCTGAACTTTGCGCAGTGCCATAATCTGATCACGCAGCATTGCTGCTTTTTCAAAGGCCAACTGTTGCGAAGCATTCTCCATGGCACGCACCAGTTCATTAATCACGTCATCGTTTTTTCCTTCAAGAAACATTTCCGTATGCCGTACCTGTTGTGCGTAGTCTTCCTTGCTCACCAGATTTACACATGGGGCACTACAGCGTTTTATCTGATACTGCAGACATGGCCGCGAACGGTTACGAAAAAAACTGTCTTCACATTGACGCACAGCGAAAAGTTTCTGCAACAGATTCAAACTCTCTTTGGCTGCACCTGCCCCAGGAAACGGTCCGAAAAATCGCCCTTTTTCCCGGCGTGCGCCGCGATAATAACTCAGCCGTGGAAAGTCTTGCTCGGTGGAAAGATAAATATAGGGATAACTTTTATCATCGCGGTACAAAACATTGTACTGAGGGCGTAGGGATTTAATGAGATTACTCTCAAGTATCAATGCCTCGTTTTCGGTGTGCGTAATAGTGACTTCGATACGGTGGATCTGTGCCACCATTACCCGTGTTTTTATAGACTGATCTGATTTGGTGAAATAGCTTGATACTCGTTTTTTTAAATTCTTGGCCTTGCCGACATAAATGACTTCATCTCTGTCGTTGATCATGCGATAAACACCAGGCTGTTGAGTCAGACTGGTGAGAAATGACTTATAGTCAAACACGTCTTCCGACATGGCCCAACCTATTTCTCCAACAAACGCTGCGCCGATTGAAACACCTTGCGAAACATCGCTTCTGTCAGACGCTTTGTTTGGGTGTTGTATCGTGAACAGTGGTATGAATCGAGCAATGTTAACTCATTCTCGAGTTTGTGTTTGGCATTGTGCGCAAATTTATAAGACGACAATTTCTCTCCCAAGGCTTTCAATACCGCATTATGCGCAATACTGCCCAGGGCGAGTATGACAGAGCCTGGACTCATCGACTGTAACTCAGAAGCGAGAAAGGGATTGCAGATATTGATCTCCTCCCCCGTAGGTTTATTCTGTGGCGGCAGGCATTTGACCGCATTGGTAATGCGGCAATTTCGCAATTTCAGCCCATCATCGGCCGAAACAGATTCAGCGCGATTGGAAAACCCAAAATCATAAAGTGTCTGGTAAAGCAGGATCCCGGCAAAGTCGCCGGTAAACGGCCGCCCGGTTCGATTCGCGCCATGCATGCCCGGTGCAAGACCAACAATTAACAAACGGGCTTTTTGATCACCAAAGGCGGGTACGGGCGCAGCAAAATAATCAGGCTTCTCCGACTTCACTTCTTTGAGAAAGTTGGCTAAGCGAGGACAACGCTGACAGTTCGCTTCAAATTGGTACATTTATACATCCCGAAATTGATGGCGCAGTATATCACTCAACATACACTGAGCAGGATTGAATAATAAAAAGTCTGACTATCAAAAACACGTCATTTTCACCGTTTTTTGTGTGCCAATAGTAGCTTATATTCCTGTCCTCTGACACCGATTTTCCTGATAACATGCCTGCTACTACAAACGGCAATCATTAATTCCATCGCTGCCTATGAACCTCCACTGATGAAACAAGCACAAACACTGGCAAAAAGCACGCTCAGCAGTATCGCTGTACGAGTCTCCGTGCTCATTATATTCATCACGGGTCTGACCTATATCCATGTTACCGATTTGTATTCACAACAAACGCTGGATTATCTCGAACGGTATGTCCAGGAAAGGGCGCAAAACGATAGTGAAATTTTCATGCTGGCGGAGGAGAACCACCGCAGCATGAGAACTTCAATATTGAAAAAACTTGGCGAGCAGTCCAATCCAGAGCATTTAATTCGCTTTGATCAACTCTTTGAAAAACTGCCTGATGGTACGACCCGAAACCGGAAAACTGGTGAATCCGAAGAACATCTGCCTTTTGCTTACATGGGTCGCGACGTTGTTATCGACAACGACCTAAAACATTTGGCCACAATTTTCTACGACGCTAGCCTACAATATGGTTCTGTCTGGCATCATCTCTTTCAAAATCTATATTTCACGACGCCCAATAATGTATTAATTGGATACTGGCCCGAATTCCCTAACTGGGCTCACGATCTGCCCGCCGATTTTGACATGACTACCCAAGAATATGTTTGGATCGCTGACACACAGCATAATCCGAATCGAAAAATGGTCTGGACGGGATTATTTTATGACCTTGGCAGCAAGAGCTGGATGACATCTATCGAGACGCCAATTGATTACAATGGAAAGCACATAGCAACCATTGGTAATGACGTCACGTTGAATGAGTTAATCAGTCGCACGTTAAATGTGAACCTCGAAGGTTCTTACAATATTATTTTTCGCGACGACGGGCGCATGATTGCTCATCCCGAACTGTTAACGCACGTTCAAACCAACCAACAACCGAAGTTAATTCAGGACATGAATAATCCCGTCCTGAAGAATATCTTCGAGGCAGTAAAAAATCACCAGAGCAGCTCCATGATAATCGACGATCCTGGGTTAGACGCCTATCTTGCTGTAGCTCGCTATGAAGGCCCTGACTGGCATTTCGTAACTGTATATCCGCGTAATTTGGTTAATGGTGCGGCATATGATACGGCAAGCTTTATACTTATTGCCGGGATACTCTCGCTGGCGCTTGAGCTTTTGATTTTTTATTCAGTTATACGTAGAAAAGTTGCTTTGCCTTTTTCTTCATTTCTCACCACTATCGGACGCGTCTCTCGAGGTGACTACGACTCAAAACTTGACGACTCACGCAAGGACGAACTCGGACATTTCGCTGCGGCGTTTAATCATATGATCCAGGTTGTCCAAGAACGAACCAGACAACTTGAATCAAGCCAGAATTTACTGAAAAAGGCTTTGGAAAAAGAGACCCGTGAGGCACAAAACAACCGCGCGCTTTTTGAATTGTCACCGATAGGACTCGCACTCACCAATATGCGGGGTGATCTTATCGAAGTAAATTCTGCCTATGCCAACATTATTGGCTACACCACCGAAGAGTGTAGCGAACTAAGCTACTGGGACATCACCCCAGAAAAATATGCCCTGATGGAACAACAGCAACTTAATTCACTTAATCAAACGGGGCGATACGGCCCATATGAAAAAGAGTACCGACACAAGAATGGGCATCTGGTTCCGGTCCGGCTTGTCGGCATGATTTTATACCGTGATGGAGAGCGCTTTATCTGGTCTAGCGTGGAAAACATCGCCAGCGAAAAGAATATTCAGAAACACCTGGAACAATTGGTTAAAGAACGCACGCAGGAACTAGAGAATGCACAGACAGAACTTATACGCAGGGAAAGACTCGCCACTCTTGGACAATTGACGGCAACCGTGAGTCACGAAATGCGCAATCCGCTAGCGGCGATCAGACCGGCGGTTTACATCCTGAAGCGAAAATTCGCAGAAACCGAGGATGAAAGTGTAGCCAAAGTTCTGGAGCGCATTGATCGAAACATAACGCGCTGTGATCACATTATTGATGAATTGCTCGATTTTGCTCGAACCTCTAATCTCTATTTTTCAAATATCCAAATTGATGAATGGCTAAAAGAAGTCGTAAAAGAACAAACTATACATCCCGGCATTATGGTTGACCTCGAGCTCGGACTCAATGAGGTCTCGATAAGAATTGACTCAAATAAGGCCAGACGCGCCATTATCAATATTATTGAAAATGCTTGCCACGCCATGCTCAATGACAGCCGGGCATCGCCAATACACGACAAGTGCCGTCTTCGAATTAGCACTCGTCAAAATAGTCATTACATTGAGATATCCGTCGAAGACAACGGAATCGGGATGTCACAGGACGTATTGGATCAGATATTCGAACCGCTATATTCCACCAAATCTTTCGGTGTCGGTCTGGGCATGCCAATCATAAAGCAAATCATGAATCAACATAACGGAGAAATAGACATCGTCAGTACACCTGGCCACAGCACTACGGTTACCTTACGATTCCCCATTAGCCATTCTCAAAATACAACTATGGAAAGCAAAGATACGGTTACTGCCTGACACTTACCAGAGCCGGTTGCGTATCAAACATCCCCGAGAGTTTTTGCCACAATTTCGTACACATCTTTCGGCAGTCCCGCGGCTTGCTCAATTCGAGTCAATTGCGCACGCATCATATCCGCTCGCTGAGTATCGAATCGACGCCACTGACTGAAGGCAGTTGCAATGCGCGCAGACATTTGTGGATTCAATTTGGCCAACTCAAGGACGGCATCCGCGACAAAATGATAGCCTTCACCGGAAACATCGTGAAAATGCACCGGGTTTCCAAAGGCAAATCCGCCAATAACGGAACGAACTTTGTTTGGATTGCGGATTTCAAAAGCCGGATGCTGTACGAGCGACTTGATCTGAGCAATGGCATCGGGTTGGTCAGCTCGTGATTGAACAGCAAACCATTTATCTACAACCAGTGGATCGTATTGCCACTTGTCGTAGAAACGCTGTAACACCTCAAGCCGTTCCCCACAGGCGATATTGGCCAACGCGCCCATCGCTGCCAATTCGTCCGTCATATTATTCGCATTATCGAATTGATGTACTGCCAATGCTCTGGTATCTGCATCATTGAGACGAACCAGGTAGGCTAGTGCCGTATTTTTCAGTTGACGAGCAGCAACGTTTTCCGCGTTGAAAACATAATCACCTTCCAGTCGATTTGACTGATACGTCTTCTGCCAATCCTCGCGCAATGCTGAAGCTAAACGATTTGCCACGAATTCACGTGCCCGGTGAATAGCGGCAGGGTCGACAACGCTTTGCATCTCTGCCAGATAGATTTCATTTGGTAGCATCAGCGCCTGTGACACCAATGATTTGTCCAGTTGTTCGTTTAACAACACCTTGCGAAAAGCCTGAACAAGATCATCACGCAATGACAGCGTTTTGCCCACACTAAGATCACCGATCAATCCATTGATGATACGCACGGCCAGGCGTTGTCCAGCTTCCCAACGATTGAATTCATCGTTGTCATTGGCCATCAGAAACATCAATTCATCGTCGCTATAATCGAATTCCAGTTTTACCGGCGCCGAAAAACCACGCAGCAGTGACGGTACAGGCTCGCGTTTGATTTGAGTAAATCGAAACTCCTCACTACTGTTCTTTAACTCCAGTATTTGCTTGCCTTCAATGACAGTCGCACCTGAACTGGCATGGAGGGCTAAATCGTTACCCTCATGATCGAGCAAACCGACGGCGACCGGAATATGAAACGGTTCCTTTTTCGACTGTCCCGGCGTTGCAGGACAAGCCTGCGTAAAACGCAAAACATACTCCTGTTTAACGGCATCATATTCACGCTCGACATTCACTACTGGCGTTCCAGCCTGGCTATACCAATGCTTAAACTGGCTTAGATCGACTCCGCTGGCGTCCTGCATGGCCTGAGCAAAATCATCGCAAGTGACGGCCTGTCCATCGTGTCGCTGAAAATATAAATCCATACCCTTGCGAAAGTTCTCTTTGCCTATCAAGGTATGCATCATGCGCACGACTTCGGCGCCCTTGTTATACACGGTCACAGTGTAGAAGTTACTAATGTCGATAAAAGAGTCCGGTCGTACCGGATGGGCCATGGGCCCGGCGTCTTGTGGAAATTGTGCTGTGCGCAATACGTTCACATCCGCAATACGTTTCACCGGACGCGACATAACATCGGAGGTAAATTCCTCGTCGCGAAAAACTGTCAATCCTTCTTTCAAACTCAACTGAAACCAATCGCGGCAAGTGACGCGATTTCCCGTCCAGTTGTGAAAATATTCATGTGCGATAATGGCTTCGATATTTTCAAAATCTGCATCCGTGGCCGTGTCGGAACGCGCCAACACGCAAGAGGAATTGAAAATATTTAGTCCCTTGTTTTCCATCGCGCCCATATTGAAGTCATTCACCGCGACGATCATGTAAATATCCAGATCATATTGCAGACCAAATACCTCTTCATCCCATTTCATGGCCTTCTTCAGTGCCAACATCGCGTGGGCGGTTTTGTCTATATTTGCCTTCTCAACAAAGATCTGTAAAACCACTTCGCGGCCGGAGCGGGTAACAAAGGTATCTTCCTGGTGCAGCAAATCGCCAGCAACCAGAGCGAACAGATAACTGGGTTTACGGTAGGGGTCATGCCATTTCACCCAATGACGACCATCATCAAACACCCCTTCGTCCACTCGATTGCCATTGGATAGTAATACGGGATACTTTTCGCGATCGGCAATTACTGTGGTGGTGTAAAACGCCATCACATCCGGTCTGTCGAGAAAATACGTAATGCGGCGAAACCCTTCGGCCTCACATTGGGTGCAAAACATACCACTGGATTTATATAAACCTTCGAGAGTGGTGTTGTTCTGAGGCTCAATCAGCGTTGCAATCTGTAAATGAAATTCTTCCGGTACGCTATTGAGCGTGATTCCTTCAGCGTTTTGTGAATACCCACTTTCAGCTAATTCGTCACCATTGATCGAAATCTGCGCCAGTTGCAATTCGGTTCCATATAAAAACAAACTCGTGTCAGTGCCCTGATAGAGGGGATTGCGCTTGACGTGACTCAAGGCCGTAACCCTCGTCTGTTCCTCACCCAATTCAAATGTCAGTTGCACGTGATCGATCAGGAAATTGGACGGTTGGTAGTCTTTAAGATAGGTGATGCGTGGCGAATCCGTGGTTTTCATCTGTCGCTATCCAATAATGATTTGCTTTAAATATTGAAAAATGGCACGTGCCGACTTGGGTGGCTTGTTCGCCGCGCGCTCCCGCTGGTTATTCCGAATCAATTGCCTTAGATGCTGGACATCAATATCAGGATATTGTGATATTAGCTCCTCCAAGGCTCCACCAGATTCGCCGAGCAACCGGTCTCGCCAGTGTTCGATCTCGTGAAACGCTTCGACATTTTGGTGATGCCGATCATCATAGCGCGCCAGTTCCTGAGCAATCGGTTCAACATCTATGCCGCGCAACAACTTCCCCAGGTATTGAAACTGTCGTTTTTTTGCTGCATACGACCGTATACTTCGCGCCTCGCGCACAGCCTCAAGTATATTGTCAGGCAGACCCAGCTCGACTAACACCTTCTCGGGCATCGCCACCAATCGTTCACCCATCTCGCGTATGGCATGGGCCTCGCGCTTGAGTTGGCTTTTACTTACTAATTCGTCGTTATCTTCCGTCATTTACGTAACAGCCTTTTGAGTCTGCCTCCTACTTAGGTATATACTTAGCGCTCGCTGTCAAACTGCTCAATGGACAAATAAACCTTAGAGCATAGTTGGCTGAATTATATACCCATTTTGGAGACATCATGCAGCAAGCCGAAACCATACAAGGCATTCAATGCAAGGATTGCGGCTTTCAGGGAGAAGCCAGATCAAACAGTTCGCAATTATTTCTCATTTTCATTGCCATGATACTGTTGTCGGCTTTTTTTCTGCCGCTGATTATACTCGCCCTTGCCTACCTGGTCTGGATAATTTCGAAACCATCGAAAAAATCATGCCCGCAATGCAAATCGCATAATATCGAAACGGCGACACTGTCGCTGGAAAAGAAAACGTCGAACATGGAAGCGGATGAAAGTCATTAACAAAAAAATTTGAATGTACTGTTGACGTCTAAGCCCGACTGATGTGGAATATAGCCCACCACCAAAAACGGAACACTCAAGAATTAAGATCATAACAAGGGAAACCTGTCCGCACATCTGAATTAACCAAGGGGGAAACAATGGTTCGTAAGTTCATCGCCAGTCTGGCAATCGCAACACTCGCTACTCTGGCAATTGCCGCGCAGGCTAGTGCCAACACCATCAATCTCAATTCTGCCGAGTGGCTGGGACATTTGAAACTGGAAGGCAAGCAACTCAAAGAAATCAAATCCGCAGTAGAAAAAGCACTGGACTCGCCAATCGACCAGGAGCAACAGTGTGGTGACGTTCGTTTGGATTGCGTGGTTCGCGCAGCACGCGAATGGGAATTTGAAGGAGACAAGTTCCGTGAAATCGTCATCCACATTCACACTATAGGTCATGCCTCACGTGCTGTTCAGCAGGTGAAAGGCAAGTGGCCTGCTGTAGCGACCAAATAAGGTAAGGTCAAAACCCTGGCAAATAGCCTTTGCTTTAGTCACATATAGACGGTTGAGCCGCTAGTCGAGGTTGTATTTCGACTCTGGGAGGGGGGTTGTGCTCCCGTCTAGACCAGTAAAGCCGACTATTTGTCAGGGTTATACCTCATAAGCTAGCCATCTTTTTTTGAAATCCAGTAAAAGCCTTCAATTCCCCGATAAACTCCAGCACCGGGAAATTCGCCTGTTTCCTCTCCACTTCGCCATAAAAACGTTTATAATACCTGCCCTTTTCAAGCGATAAATATAAAGCCGGGATGTCTGAACAAGCACTCACCAATATCAACGTTGTCTCTCAACAACTGTTGCCAACGCCGAAAGAGGTTAAGGATGCTCTGCCCCTATCGGCCGCGGCAGAAAACACTGTTTTGGCGGGACGCGAAGTTTTGCGCGACATTTTGGATCACAAAGACCATCGTATTTTTGTTGTTGTTGGTCCCTGCTCTATCCATGACACCGACGCAGCTATGGACTATGCCCGCCGTTTGAAGAAACTCGCCGACGAATTAAAAGACACTATATATATAGTGATGCGCGTCTACTTCGAAAAACCGCGTACCACTGTTGGCTGGAAAGGTCTGATCAACGATCCTCAGATGGATGACTCATTCCATATCGAGCAAGGCCTGCACACCGCTAGAAAACTCTTACTCGATATTGCCGAATTAGGCCTACCTACCGCGACTGAGGCTCTGGATCCTATTTCGCCTCAGTATTTGTCGGACCTGATTACCTGGACGGCGATTGGCGCCCGAACTACGGAATCTCAAACCCATCGCGAAATGGCCAGCGGCCTTTCCACTCCCGTAGGTTTTAAAAATGGCACCGATGGCAGTCTTAGCGTCGCCATTAATGCCCTGCATTCGGCATCACGTGGTCACCATTTTCTAGGTATTAACCAGGAAGGTCAGTGCGCCGTATTTCACACCCGTGGCAATCAATACGGTCATGTGGTCTTGCGTGGCGGTGGCGGAACGCACAACTACGATTCCGTCAGCATCAAACAATGTGAAAAAGAGCTCGAAGCGGCCAATCTGTTACCGCTCAACATCACCATAGATTGCAGCCATGGTAATTCCAACAAAGATCCGGCGAATCAGCCATTGGTCGCAGATGATTGTGTCAACCAGATAGTCGAAGGCAATAAGTCTATTGTCGCGCTAATGCTGGAAAGCAATATCCATTGGGGAAATCAAAACATCCCTGAAAATCTCGCCGATCTGAAGTACGGTGTATCAGTCACCGATGCCTGTATCGACTGGGAGACAACGGAAAAGTGTTTACGTAGCGCGGCGGATAAATTGCGCGACGTCCTGCCCAATCGTATTAAATAGACGACACTAATTACAACAACGAGGTGCATCCTCCTCGACGAGGATCACCCGCAGCCGACAAACCGGTCCGATCAAACCTGACCGCGTGCACACCACCAAAAAACAAATTATGTTCTGGCCACAAAACGTGTTGTGGAAAATCATCTACCAGCGCATTCACCACATCTTCACGCAATCCACCCTCGATATTCAGTACATCCTGTTCAAGGTGAATACGTGGCAGCTGAACCGCTTCCTCCAGGTGCATGCCGAAATCCACGAGATTGATTAACGTCTGCAAGACCGCTGTGCGCAGCCGGTTCGAGCCGCCTGAACCCAGGGCGGTTACGCCGCCATCTCTATCCAACAATAAAGATGGCGCCATCATCGACGTCATACGCTGATCGGTCTGCCAGTGATGAAAACCTTGTGGATTGAGATCCTCTTCACCCAACATATTGTTTAGCATGATTTGCATACCAGGCAACATATGGCCGCAGCCCTCGCCATTGCTTAGCGTCATGGCGGCAGCATTACCCTTGGCATCTACTATGCTGATGTGTGTTGTGCCGCGAAGGGCCTGAGCGCGCCCTTTGAGCGTTTTAACAAATGTCTTGAGTTGCTCCGGATCAAGTAATGATGCAAGGCCGTTTGGATTCTGACTCGCCATAACTCTCGCTCGTGAGGTAGCATCCATAACATTGGCCAACATGCGCAGATATGCATAGGAACCATGTCGATATTGACCGATCTGAACTTCATGCAATAACTGCAACGCAAAGTGTATCAAGGTGCCACCAGACGAGGGCAAGGGATTGGTCAGCAATCGATGATTACCATAGGCGCTTTGCAGGGCGCGACGTTTCTCCACCGTGTACTGCTTCAAGTCTTCGGAATCAAGACAACCACCTTCACGGGTAACATGACAGATTGCCGCGGCGATTTCTCCGCGATAAAAAAGCGCATCCCCTTCGTGGGCCAACGCATCGAGCACATCGGCAAACCCTGTCATTCGATAGCTGTCACCTTCGCCTTTCATTCGCGCCGCCTCATCCTGACGTGTAAAAATCTCACGCGTCTCCGATGAAACCTGATAAATCGGTTTCACTATGTCGAGGATATAGGCTTGAAAGGCATTCAGGTTTATCCCGTTTTTGGCAAGACGGATAGCGGGTTCCACCAATCGCGACATCGGCATACTTGCCAGATCGCGATGAATCTCAAACATGCCACGCACGGTTCCTGGCGTGGCAATCGAGGCTCGTCCGATATGAAATTCCTGCGTTGCCGTTCCAAAGTCGGCCTGTATAGGATAAAAATCCAGTTCGTCCAGCTTGGGTTTTTGACGAGGTGTTTGCACAAAAAAATCATACACGCCATGACGGCCTTTGCTATCGCGAAATATCAGATAACCACCACCACCCAGTGAACACAGCACGGGTTCGACTACGCAGGCGGCAAATTGCGCGGCTATAACTGCATCGAAAGCGTTTCCTCCGTCGCGTAGAATTTCTTCTGCCGCACGCACTGTTTCAATATGGCCAGCGCCTATGGCACCGTGATGTTTCATGTATTTCTCAATCTCATTTACAACGCCTGATTTACCGGAACAACATCGACTTTATACTCCAAAGCCTGCTTCTGATCTGAAAGCATCATTATCGCCTTTGCCAATTGTTGCATCATCGCCCTCACATGGCTAAGCAATTCCAGAATATCAACCATATCCTGCACTTCTACCTGTTGTGATGTACCCGCCGACAACACCTGTTGCTTCAAAGCCTGATAACGCTCTTCCGCCTCAACGATACGCGCGGGAAAGCTTGCCATATTGTCTTCTGCATCCGGTGACTGCATGGACTTCAATATATTGCGACACAAAAACAGATAGGATTCGGCATCTTCTTTTAAAGCCGTATGGAGTAGTTTAACCTGCCAGCTATGATGCTCACGCAAAAAGGTGGCGTGTACAGTCGCTGTGTGGAAATACTGACTCACACGCATAAGCCCGGGTAGTTGATTTGCCGTTTCCTTGCTCAGGTTTCTGGAATAAAGCTGTACAGTAAAATCACGCACCCGGGTCAAAATATTTTCCGTAGTATCTTCCAGCTCGTGCACTGCCTTACGAGACGGCACGGGTACCAACAATACCTGTTGGCCAAGATGTAATACAAAATTCTGGACGCGAGACAATTCCTGCCATACCGCATTCACTGCCAGGGTTGGCGTCCCCAATGTCGTTGCATCCAGATGTAAGGCCTCTATTTCGTGCTCGGCCACACTGGTAAAGCGATGCTTTAAAAAAGTCGTCAGGCGTGCACTTAGAGGCCACATCAATACGACTCCGAGTATATTGAATACGGTATGAAACAAAGCAAGCGAAACAACGGCTGTCTGTTCCAAACCTATCAAGCTGCCAACTGCCGCAACCAGCCACAACACCAAAGGCAATAACACCAATGCAACGACACCGGTAAACACATTAAAAATAATATGCGCCAGGGCGACACGCTTGGCATTGGGTGTCGCGCCAATAACCGCTAACGCTGCCGTCGAAGTAGTGCCAACATTTGCACCGATAACCATAGCAGCGGCGGCATCAAAGCCCAGCGCACCGGAAGAAACCGCGGTGAGAATCATTGCCACTGCGGCAGAAGACGACTGGGTCAGGACAGTAATTACGAATCCCATCGCCATGTAGAGAAACAGGCCAGAAGTATTGTCCGGAAAGACCGTCGCCAGTTCGATGGATTGCGACAGACCGGCGAAGGCATTCTTCAGTACTTCAATGCCTATAAAAAACAGACCAAAACCGGTTAAGACCTCGCCAATCGCCTTGATGCGAGAGGACTCCATAAACAACTGCGCAAGCATACCGATACCCACCAGGGGCAAGGCCCAGAGGGCTAATTTAAAGTTCAGCCCTATCATGCTGACCAGCCAGCCGGTCATGGTCGTACCGATATTGGCCCCAAATACCACGCCCATCGCCTGATAAAGCGTCAATATGCCTGCGTTCACAAAACCGATGATGGCGACGGTGACTGCGCTGGAAGACTGAACGATACTGGTAATCAATGCACCGGAAAGTATGCCGCGCATCGGTGTGCGAGTAGCCTTGGCCAGGAAATTCCGCAAGGAGTTACCCGCGGCGATAGACAGGCCATCGGTGATCAGCTTGATCGCCAGCAGAAACAAACCTATGCCACCAAGCACTTGTCCAAGAAGAAACAACACGTTCACGGGTCCGGTTATGGGTTACCCACACATTATGCCTCAAGCAAACAGACGATAGAATGAACATCAGTCCCCGGAAGATATACCCCGGCCCGGCTTTCCACTATAATGCCCCGACAATTTCCATCGTTGCCTCCCCATGTCTGAACAATTTGAATTTTTTGCCACCTCTTCCCGAGATCTTGAAACACTGGTCGCCGATGAACTAAACACCTTGGGCATCTCCGACTGTAAGACATCTCCAGGCAGCGTGCGATTTAAAGCAACGCTGGAACAAGCCTATCGTGCCTGTTTATGGTCACGCCTGGCCAACCGTATTTTGATGCCACTGGCAAACTTTGCAGCGGACAACGAAAAAGCCTTATACGATGGCGTGAATGCTATCGATTGGTTATCTCATTTCGACCACACCTGCACGCTCGCCATCGACGCCAATGTCAGTCGATCCAAATTCAACAACAGCCACTTTGTGGCACTTCAGGTCAAAGACGCTATCGTTGACCAGATGCGCGATCGCTGTGGGGAACGCCCGAATATCGATATCAAAGAAGCCGATATTCGCGTGAATGTTTATATTCATCGCGATCAAGTGCAAATTGCGCTGGATCTGTCCGGCGGAAGCCTGCATCAACGTGGCTATCGCATACACGGCGGTAGCGCACCATTAAAGGAAAATCTCGCCGCCGCCATTCTGGTTCGCGCGGGCTGGCCTGCTATCGCCAAAAGTGGTGGTGCCTTTTGTGACTTCATGTGCGGCTCTGGAACGCTGTTAATCGAAGCTGCCTTGATGGCAGGTGATGTTGCGCCCGGCTTACAAAAAAAGCGTTTTGGTTTTCAGTTTTGGAAGCGTTTTGATACCTCTGTCTGGGAGAAACTCTTACACGAGGCCGAAGAACGCCGAGATGTCGGGCTACAACAAATTCCCAGAATTATTGGCTTTGACCAATCCTATAAAGCCTATCTCGCCGCACAGGACAATATCGAGAATGCGGGTCTGGGTGCGTACATACACCTGGAAAAACAGGAACTGGAACAGATCAATGTAAACAAAAAAATAAAAGAAGGACTGGTGTGCATCAATCCTCCCTACGGTGTGCGTATTGGTGAACTGGAAAACCTGGGCAGCCTATATCGCGCTATCGGACGGCAATTGCGCTCGCAGTTTGTGAACTGGAAGGCCGGTATTTTCACTGCGAATCCCGATCTCGGAAAAATGCTGGATATCCACGCCAATAAACAATACAGCTTTTACAACGGCCCGCTTAAATGCAAGCTGCTGTTAATGGATATCAATCCAACAAACTTTATTACTCCGCGTCGACTTCCCAAACTTCTGGACGCCTCGCAGTTTAGCGAAAATGCGCAAATGCTACGCAATCGCCTGGTTAAGAATCAAAAACACCTGGCAAAATGGTTGCGCCAGCACAATATCAGTTGCTATCGCCTTTATGATGCCGACATTCCCGAATACGCAATGGCAATTGACATTTACGAAAGCGACAAGCTGCGTATCCATGTTCAGGAATACGAAGCGCCGAAAACGATAGACGAACAGGCGGCGCGACAACGGGTAAGAGAAGCGCTTAGCGTTGTACGTGAAGAGTTTGGCATCAGCGAAGACGAATTGTTTTTTAAGCGACGTCGTCAGCAAAAAGGCACGCAGCAATACGAGAAACAATCGCAAGACAGTCCTTTTTACACGGTAAGCGAAAACAATCACCGTTTCCTGGTCAATCTCGAAGATTTTCTCGATACCGGGCTTTTTCTCGATCACCGACTGGCGAGGTCGTGGGTAGAGGAAAACAGTGCTAACGCAGACTTTCTCAATCTATTCGCCTATACCGGTAGCGCGACAGTTTATGCTGCAGCCGGTGGCGCACGCTCGACGACAACTGTCGATATGTCGAGAACCTATCTGGACTGGGCAATACGCAATTTTCAACTCAATGGCTTCGAGCTTAGTGACTCGCACCAGTTTATCCAGGCGGATTGCATCGACTGGTTGAAAAAACAGGCGCCCTATCCGGTCTATGATTTAATATTCCTTGATCCGCCCAGCTTTTCCAATTCCAAGCGCATGAAAGACGTTCTGGACATTCAACGCGATCACGTTGAACTGATAAAAAATTGCATGCGCCTGCTGCGTCCGAAAGGCCTACTTATATTTTCCAACAATCTACGCAATTTCAAACTCGATAGCGATGCCTTATCGGCGTACTCAACCAAGAACATGACGCGACCAAGTATTCCAAAAGATTTTGAGCGTGATCAGAAAATCCATCATTGCTGGTTTATAACTCACGCCTCTGGTTGACGCTTGTTGTTTGCCGCACGTGCAAAATCATTTTACCACTATAAAAGTCAACAACCGCATGAAGTAACATCGGTATCAGCAAGGAGTCGGTGAGCAAAAATACATACGCCAGAACCGCGCCGGCAGCCGCTGTTCGCAGCACACCCTGGACACCTTGATAGACATGATTCAAGCCGAATAAAACCGATGTGATAAGCAATGCAATCCACGGATCGCTCATGCTGGTGAAATACCACATCATGTAACCACGATAGATAAGCTCCTCACAGATACCTGCCGTGAGTGACACCCACACAAACCATTGCATTTCGCGATCATTGGTCGGCCCCACCTCGGCGCCAGGCATGTCGGAAATCCAGCGTCGCAACCTGATATTCCATGCTCCACCCGCTCGCGCATTCTGTAAAATAAACACCGAGAAACTCACGTAAGCGATAACCAGGGCAAAACCAAACCATGTGCCCGCTGTGTCCGACACGGGCGAGAGTCCCATAGCAGTCAAATCACGTTCGTTATAGCTATACAGTCCCAATAGGAACGAGACCACAATCCACTGTTGAATACTGGCAGATTTGTACAACTGTTCACGTATGCCCGGTGAGTTCTTCTGAAGTTCGGCCTTGATCATCGGATAAGATTTATACGTCATCATCGGCACGCCAATAGCGAAGAACAATATAAACAAGTGATCAAGAATAGTCATAGATGCGTGATGATAGTAATTCAAAGAGACAATAACACACATCGGTGATGCTGGGTGCAGGAAGCCTGGTTAGCCAGGAAATTTTTTGTGGCTTTTACGTGGCCAGTGTTTGCCCCAGCGCTTGGAGCCACATGTCCGCCGGGATAAAGTGCCCCACCTCAGGAGGAAGAGGCGGGGCGTTCCCACTAAGAGAGGAGGGAAAAATCTAATTTCTATTTAAGTCATCAGCTAATTAAGCGCTATTCACACGTCGTAACGTTTTTAACGCCGCTATCGCCCGCTAGATGATTTACGTGGCTGATGCCTAGGCCAGTTTATTGGTGGCGACTTTGTAGCTGGGATCTTCCAGCACATTGACTTCTACCAAATCACCTGCGTTTTCCATCAGAACTTTGCATTCCTGACTCAAATGCCGCAGATGCAGCTTCTTACCTTCATTCACGTAGCGCAAGGCCAATGCATCAATTGCCTCCAGCGCGGAATGGTCATAAACGCGCGAATTCTGGAAATCGATTACCACATCATCCGGATCTCGTTGTGGATCGAAGAGCTCGCGAAAATTATGGATCGATCCAAAAAATAATGGTCCGCGCAATAAATAAATCTTCGATCCATTTGCGTCCATGTATGTTTGGACCTCGATGCGCTTGGCTTGTTCCCACGCAAATACCAGTGCTGAAACTATCACGCCGACAACGACGGCGATTGCAAGATCGGTTGCAACGGTTACACCTGAAACCAGTATCAATACAAATGCATCAGATCGCGGCACCTTGCCGAGTATTCGAAAACTGGACCACTCAAAAGTTCCCAGGACGACGATGAACATGACGCCGATAAGGGCGGCGATCGGTATCATTTCAATGAGACTGGAAGCAAATACAATAAAAATCAGCAGGAATATCGCCGCAGAAATTCCTGACAATCGGCCTCGGCCGCCGGAGTTAACATTAATCATGCTTTGACCAATCATCGCGCAACCACCCATGCCACCAAAAAAACCGGTAACAACATTGGCGGTACCTTGACCAATACACTCCTTGTTACCGCGGCCGCGTGTTTCAGTAATCTCGTCAATTAACGTCATGGTCAATAACGATTCGATCAAACCAACCAGGGCGAGAATGACGGAATAAGGCAGTATGATCCACAGCGTTTCCAGACTCAGTGGCACCATTGGAATGTGAAACTCTGGCAATCCACCAGCTATCGAAGCCATCTCGCCAACCGTGCGAGTATCAAGATTAAAAAATATCACTAATGCGCTAACGACAATAATTGCTGCCAGGGAAGAAGGAATAGCTTTGGTTAAACGTGGCAGAAAATGAATTATCGACATGGTAAGAACGATCAAGCCTAGCAACATCCACAGTGCATCACCGGACATCCAGCTCACGCCGCCAGTTTCATCCTTGACTTGAAAGTGCTGCAATTGCGCGAGAAAAATCACGATTGCCAACCCGTTAACAAATCCGAGCATTACGGGATAAGGCACCAGACGAATAAACTTACCCAGCCTCAATACGCCCATACTGATTTGTATCAGTCCCATCAGCACTACGGCAGCAAACAAATACTCCACGCCATGGCTTGCCACCAAATCCACCATCACAACCGCAAGTGCGCCGGTCGCGCCTGAGATCATTCCCGGTCGACCACCTATCGTTGCAGTAATAAGCCCAACCATAAAAGCCGCATACAATCCCACCAGCGGATGCACACCGGCGACAAAGGCAAAGGCGACAGCTTCAGGAACCAGGGCAAGGGCAACCGTTAATCCGGAGAGTAAATCATTCTTTATAGAACGATTAACAGCACTATTGATATCAAACATTGATGAATTAAATCCTATCCTATTGATTGTAAAGAACAGCTTCACCTGCCCTTTACACGAACAAAGGGCGCGAATGGTAGCAACTCACGCCAACCTTGTCAAAAGTCCGACACATGCCGATTTTTTTTATTCCATTGTTTTATGCAAGCTGCTGAATCGCTGGGAAGGACAAGAAGACAGGCATGGTCTACCCCTTGCACTGAGTGAACCAGGGCCGGGAAATGTTTTCTAATGAGGATGTAGGTGTTGCGCCAGATATCCTCAGTATCGGTAGTCTAATGAAGTACGAGCGTAGCCATTGCAATTAATGCAAGACGATTTTTGTAAAACGATTGCTCAAGCCTCGCACTCACGAGAAGACTAAACGAGTGGGTATCTGACTCATCCAAGCCCAGGGGAGTATGACCTTTTGGTTGAGGAGAGTTGCCTATGGCTCGAGTAAAGAAACCTTGCGTTTCCAATCTGGATCGCATGACACGCGTTTTTCTTGGTGCAATGACGATGGTGTTTGCCTTCGCTTTGCCATTGACCGCTAAATGGTTTGCAGGCCTGACACTGGCATCGACATATCCTTTATTTACCGGGATTATGGCGTGGGATCCGTTTTACGCCTTGATCAATGTGGTGCGCGAACGCTTCTCCGACTACCACATCTTTCATTGAGCTTATTCCGGTTTTAGCAATTCAATGATGGCGGTGTTTAATTGTTCGGTGTCAGAAACGAGTCGGTCCGGTCGCGCTTTTAACAAACGCTCACGCGTATTGAAACCCCAGTCCACCGCCACGACCGGGACGCTCGCCCGTTGCGCCAATACAATATCTCTGGCCTCATCGGTGACATAGATCAAGCGTCTGTTTTCCTTTTCCCGTTCACGCAAAAATTGATGTTTGCCTTTTCGCCATCGCGTCGAATCGACGAAATCCGGCATCTTCATCTCGTGTCGCTGAAAAAACTGTTGCACAATGGCACGGGAATTCGCAGTCAATACCGCAACACGGATATCATTTTCCAACAGTCGATTGATAAGATCGCGCACACCGGGATACGGTTGAATTTCAGCGCTACGTCTATGCATTAAACGACGCCCTTGAAGAATAAAACAAGGCAGCCGCCATCGTGGCACGCCCAGGTATGAGAGAATTTCCGGCACAGACAATTGTCGAATGGTTTGAAAGCCTGTCTGATCCAGAGTTGGAAAACCGGACCTGCGTGCGATGACGTTATAGACATCCAGACCCACCGCCATTGAATTGGCCAGCGTACCATCAAAATCAAACACGGCTGTTGGTATGGATGGCATCGAAGTCACTATTTAATTTTGACCGGAATGCCTGCCACCAACAAACTTACCTGTTGGCTGACCGTCGCCAGACCTTGGTGCAGAAAACCGATTTCGTCGCAGAACTTTCGTGTCAATTCACCCATAGGCATGACACCAAATCCGACTTCGTTAGACACAAAAAGGATGTCACTACGCATTTGCGGCAAGACCTCAAACAAATGCGCGACTTCCCTTTCAAGAATGCAATTCCCCTGTTCTTCCTGCATAAGCAGATTCGTCATCCATAGTGTGAGACAGTCCACTACTATGCAGTTTTCAACCTTGTCGCTGCGCTGAAGCGCATCGGCGAGATGTAGCGGCTCTTCGATTAATTGCCAGTCCGCACCGCGATCCTGTTGATGTCGCGCTATGCGTGCCTGCATTTCTTCATCCAGACCTTGCGCCGTCGCTATATAGACTGGCGTCCGCCCGCTTTGCAAAGCGCATTGCTGCGCATAAGCGGATTTACCTGATCGCATACCGCCGAGGATCAAATGCATAGGTTTACTCTCAAAATTCACACATTATAGGGACTCTGTTAATAGGCGTCAGCGCAAATCTGTTATCATGCGCAACAGGTTCAACATTATCGAGCAGGCATGAAAAAACGCGGCCTGACCTGGTTAACAGGCATTATTGTTCTATTTGTCATCTTCATTGGGCCGTGGCCAATTAATGATCCACCCTATGTCGAAGGCGAATACTATCAACACACCCTGAATTCTCTCCAACAACTAGCTGTCGACAAATCAGATGGGGCGTTGACAGGCAATATTGCACAAGTAGACATCACCCCAGAAGGCGAATTTTCATTAGGCGGTTTTGCAGCGCGCAAACCCAAGCTCACACGGGAGATTCGAACACCGCTTAAAGCCAGTGCACTCACACTATCCAATCAACACAAAACGGTTACGATTATCAATGCAGAAATTCTGCTGCCCTTGCCATTGTTGGTAGAACAGGTCAGCGCGCGTACGGCCATTCCACGAGAACAATTATTCTTTAGCGCCAGCCACACCCATTCGGGACCGGGCGCATACGAGGACTCATGGCTACTCGAATTCACGCTTGGCGACTATGATGCAGATGCAACTGAAACATTGCTAAGTAAAATAAGCGCCGCGGTTTTGGCAAGCCGACAAAACCTTGCGCCTGTGCAATTGGAATATCATCGCATCGCGCCACAGACCGAAACACCTTTGACGCGTCACGGCCTGCAATCGAAGAAGGCCAGCGTCACAGCCTATGAAACGATACATGTATTGAGCCTGCTCGATGGCCAGGGAAACCGTCGCGGCATGCTCATCGGTTTTGGCGCACATCCGACCCTATTGGGTCGCGATAATCACCAACTCGATGGCGACTATCCTGGCCGCCTGACGATGCATCTCTCACAACAATTGAATATCCCGGTCATGTTCGCATCGAGCGCGCCTGGCGCAACGTCGGCACAGATTTCCGGGCAGGAGTCCGGCGTCGAGGGCCAGGTCAGAGACGCACAACGCTACGCGCAAACCCTGGCGCAGCAAATACACTCAACCATCTCCAGCCAGACAGGCACACGCTGGTCAAATGGAACTGTCGATAGTTTGCTACTGCCGGTAAGGTTGAATAGTCTGCACCTGCAATTAGGCAAACACCTCAGAGTCAGTCCAATTCTGAGTCAGGCGCTACTTCACCCTGACAACACTTACATCCATGCCTTAAACCTGGACAAGGTATTATTGCTTTCCTTCCCCGCTGATTACGCTGGAGGACTTGCCGCTGAACTGGAGGCCAGTCTTCCACAGCAAGGCTGCATGCCCTTCCCACTGTCCTTTAACGGGGATTATATTGGATATGTCTCCCCATCCGCCGATATGGATATCCCCCACTACACCACCCGGGACGTCAATTTTTTTGGCCGCTGGACAGGAGATTATTTCAACGATCTGGCCAGGGCGATGTGTAACAAATTTAGGGCAAACGCCTCTATTCCGTGATCCTTTTGTGAAATTACAGCGCTAGCATATGTTCAGACTGACTGGAGGACACGCAATGTCACGGCAAATTCTCGTCATCGAAGACAATACCGATATATCTAACCTCTTGACCATGCACCTCAGAGATCTGGGCTGCGATGTACGCCACACCGGTAACGGGCGCGAGGGCCTGGAATTGGCCATACAGGGTGAATATGAACTCATCATACTCGACCTGATGCTGCCCGGTCTCGACGGCATCGAAATCTGCAAACAATTGCGTGGCAAGAATATCTATACGCCCATTCTGATGTTGACCGCGCGCAGTAGCGAACTGGACCGCGTGCTCGGCCTGGAAGTAGGTGCCGACGACTATCTCACCAAACCTTTTTCCATACGCGAATTAATCGCGCGGGTAAAAGCCATGTTTCGACGCATGGAAAATTTTCACCGCGAGCAGGAATCCGAATCCCAGTTGATTCAGTACAAAGATATGCGGATTGATCTTGCCGATCGGGTCGTTGAAGTACGCGGTCGCTATATCGATCTGACGGCCAAAGAATTCGATCTATTAGTGCAGTTCGCTGCGCAACCCGGCCGCGTCTACACCCGCGCACAGCTACTCGATAGCGTTTGGGGCTATGGACACGATGGCTATGAGCATACCGTCAACTCGCACATCAACCGCCTACGCAGTAAGATCGAACAAGATCCCACCCACCCGGAGTTTATTCTAACGGTGTGGGGTGTTGGTTATAAGTTCAATCGCGATTTACAGGCTGTTGCATGAGTAATACGCTTTACAAAAAACTTTCCCTGGTTCTACTGGGAGTGATGTTGTTTCTCGGTCTGACGCTGGTCACCATCAGTGCGCTTACCACACCGGTATTTTTGCAGGAACTCAATCAACGCCTGCATTATGATCTTGCGCAGAATCTGGTCAAGGAAACACGTCTGTTCGAAAACACGCAGGTCAACGAAAAAGACTGGAATAAAGTCTTTATGGGGCTGATGCTGGTCAATCCTGCGATAGAGGTTTACCTGGTTTCAGTCAACGGCGACATACTCGCCTATTCCGCGCCGCCAGGCCATGTCAAACTGGATGCCATAGATACGGGTGTCATACACCATTATCTATCCGGAGACGAGCTTCCCATACTCGGTGATGATCCGCGTGGAGTCGAGCGCAAGAAGGCCTTTTCCGCTGCGCCTATTTATGATGGCAGTCAGCTACAGGGATATTTATATGTTGTGCTTGGCGGCGAAATCTATGATTCCGTCATCAGTATGTTGCAGTCGAGCTATGTCTCGCGTATGGCCATTGCCGCCATCGTAAGCGCGATTCTGATCGCGTTTATAGCGGGCCTGTTTACCTTTCGCTTTATCACACGCCGCGTACGCAATCTTTCACAACTCATGCAACAATTTAAAAAGAGTGATTTTCAACAACACTTGATAATGGATAAACGTTTCGATGGCCGCCCTGGTGATGAAATCGACGAACTCGGCCGCACCTTTCGTGAGATGTCGGAGCGCATTATTCAACAGGTTAAACAACTGCAACATGAAGACACCATGCGCCGCGAACTGATCGCCAATGTGTCACATGATTTGCGCACACCCCTGTCTTCGTTACAGGGTTATCTGGAAACGCTAAGTATCAAAGGCGACTCACTCAACACAGACGAGCGTAAACACTACGTCGATGTCGCTTTCCGACACAGTCAACGTCTGGGGCGTCTGATATCTGAATTGTTTGAATTATCCATACTGGAAAGTGGCTCAAATCGTCTACACTACGAGCCCTTTTCCATGTCGGAACTGGCCTACGATGTGGTGCAGAAATTTCAGTACCTCGCCAGTGAAAAACAGATCAGTTTGCACACGAGCATACCCGAGCAGATTCCCTTTGTTCAGGCCGATATTGCCTTGATCGAACGGGTTATCGAAAACCTTCTGGACAATGCCATAAAGTACACCCAGCGCGGAGGTGAAGTCAGTCTAGAACTGGAACAAAAAGATGGGCAGTTATTCATCAGTATTGCAGACAATGGCCCGGGCATCGATGAAAAGGACATACCGCATATCTTTGAACGATTCTATCGCGCAAATAAAAGCCGCGATGATACGGAATCAGGCACAGGCCTTGGTCTGGCCATCACCAAGCGCATTTTGCAGCTTCATCAGAGTGATGTTCGCGTAACCAGCCATATCAATCAGGGGACGCAATTTGCCTTTCCCTTGCCCTTACATCCGATTCACTAGGCCTTACCTAACAGCGGCTTAGATAGGATTTCCGGGACTGGCAAATCCGACATTCATTGTTCACAAAAAGTATGTGAATAGCATCACACTTCCCTTGCAACACACTTCTCAAAGCCGGGGTTTTTACGATACAGTCTTTACCGTATGTGATGACTTATGCAAATGGACTTGGCAATCTACTCGACGGCATATCGATGTAAATTTATACACTTTTAGGGGACGGGGACTGCTGACCACAGCAAGTTCTCATTAGAGGGCACCGAATAGGTGCCCTTATTTTTTCCTGTCTAGAATAAACACGCCTAATGCAGCGGGTCTGCATTCATATCACGAATCCCAAGATCGTTAGCAAACGGATAATCCACACCCAAGAAGGAAATCCAGAACCAATTGGCAAAACCACCGTGACCCTGTTCACAGAACACGGTAAAACACTTTCAAATGCGTCCACATTTCCACTATGCTAATCATAGTATTTGCTATACCTGATGTGGCTGGTAGATAGGAAAACCATTACTAGCCATGCCTCGTGATGAGAACCACAAGCATTGAATGCGCATAGCAACGGTTTTCTTTACTGAATAGAAACGGACTCAGATCGACAAGTTAAGCAACTGCACTTACATAGAGCCTTCTTACAAGGTGCCCTTGCGGCACCTTTTTTTATGTATCCAGCCGTGGCAGCGTTACAAAAAAGGTGACGCCTTTGTTGGGTTTGTTAGAATGAAA
The DNA here is from genome assembly GCA_029881255.1 of Gammaproteobacteria bacterium. NCBI lineage: Bacteria > Pseudomonadati > Pseudomonadota > Gammaproteobacteria > Gammaproteobacteria bacterium. The sequence goes on from JAOUMY010000006.1 coordinate 184,151, forward strand.
ACCGATTTTACCTCGCATTTTTTCCACGAGATTCTTACACAATGCCAACCCCAGTCCCGCGCCGTTATGTTTACGCGTAGTCGAACTGTCTACTTGATAAAACCTCTCGAATATATCATCTGCGAGTTCATCTGGAATTCCAACCCCTTCGTCACATACTGAAATGTTGACTTCAGTCGGTTGCGCCACTACCGACAATTTTACTGCGCCCTTGGCAGGCGAGAATTTAGCTGCATTGGACAAGAGATTTGAAATGACCTGTATCAATCTCAATGCATCGACTTCCACGCCTATCTTCTCATCACATGCCTGACCCAACTGCAAATGGATATCGTAGTGAGAAGAAAGATAGGTATTTTGCTTAATAGCATCTCTGATCACAGGCATGATGGACTGTGGTGTATTCTCCACGATCAACATACCATGCGCTGCTTTATCGATATCTATCACATCCTCGACTATAGCTACCAAACGCTTACTATTATTGTATGCAATATCGATCAAACGACTAACTTCATTTTTGACATCGACTGCTTCATCACACTCTATACGCAACAACCCCAGTGCGCCAAGTATAGAAGTCAGCGGCGTTCTGAGTTCATGGGAAATTGTCGACACCAGTTGATTTTTCATCACATCCACCTTCTGTCTTTCCTGTATATCGCGGAATATTGCAACATAGTGGGGAGTTTCATCTTCAAGCTCAATGTATTGTGTCTGGATTTCAACAGCGATAAAGTGACCGTCACGATGACGTAATTCCGCTTCGAGACTCACCACTCTTCCCTGACGTCCACTAATGGGTTCAATAAGTTGTCGGTAAGATTCTTCGGTAATGTCTGGCAATAAATCGACCGGAGACATTCGACGCAAATCCGCCTCACTATATCCCGACTGCAACGCGGCTCCACGATTTACGTAAATACACTGCAATGAATTCACGTCGAAAACAAAAACACCTTCGAGCATCATATCCAGAATCTTTTTGAATCTTTCATTGACAAGTTGAGTCTTTTTCTCGTAGTCAACATTTGCCAGTGATCCTATTATCTCATGGGGATTTCCCGCGTCATCCAGCACCAGGTTTAACTCATCTCTTAGCCAGATGAACTGACCGTTACCTTGTAAAAATCGGTATTCCTGAATGTGTTTTCCATAGTTATAAAGTTTTATTACATCCGACCACACACGGTCGCGATCCTCAGGATGTATCTTGTCCTGCCAAAATTTCGCATCGCTGATAAATTCGCGTGCGTCATATCCAAGCAGTTTTCCTACATTAGCGCTAATGAAAGTGGGACAATAGTCGCCAACTGCACGACGGCTATATAAGACTACAGGTAGGTTTGACAGGATGTGCGCGTGTTGTTTTACGCTATTTTCGAGTTCGTTTTCACGTTGTTTTATTTCGCTGGCGTCACGAATTTGCGCAGCGAATTGTAGCTTCTCGTCACCACGCGAGAGCACCGACGCAGTCCATTCGCTGGTAAAGTAAGTGCCGTCGCTTTTCATACTGGCCAGATGAATAGTGCTGTGCGCACTTTTATCTTTGTATAACAGTTCATAGGCAAAATGTTTGAGTACTTCGCGACTGTCTCCGGACACCAGACGTACTAAATCTGACTCAAGTACAGTATCCAAGCTGTAACCAAACAACTGCTGAGCGGCTCGATTCCAACTGGTTATGCGCATGCGTTCATCCCATTCAATCGTAGCCAGGGGAGAACTGTCTATCAATAGCTTCACTCGCCTGTCAGAACGTTCTCGATTTTCGAGTTCTTTTTCGCCGGAATACTTCATTCTGATGTTTTTGGTAAACGCCTCATTCAGACGCGTACCGCCAACATGTAAGGTGATTAGAAAAAACACCGCCAAAACTGAGATAATGGAAAGCGTCGTATCGTGCATCGCCATCATGACGACTACCGGTATAAGAACCAAGGCGAGATAGATACGCATAATCGGTATCACATATGCCAGACTGACAACAGACCCGGATGCGACACCGGCAATCAAAATTATCATTACTGACAAGGTGGTAATAGACAGGTATTGTATAAAAACAATCGACGCCAAAGCCCAGCATATACCGAGCAATATAGCCCCTAAGCCAAAACGAAAACGCCACGCAGGTTCGTACTCACTATCGGCATTACTTGCACTATAACGGGCGTAAACTATCGTGCGATAAATCATCACCAGCACGAACAAAACGGACCAGGCAAACAGTAGAGATTTGGGTACTTCGCTGGAGATTACCAGCAATAAGACTATTGCAAGTAATAAGGCAACAAGCGCGGGGAGCGGGTAACTGGCAAATAGCTGCCTATCCTGCTCACATCTTGTCTTGTTTTCCAGCAATCCTTCTGAGTACACAAGTATATTCCTTAACTTTATTCCGATTTCTTTGTGCTATCAGAAAGTATTTGCAATTTATTTTCCGTTTTACCAATTTTTACAATCAGTTTTTTGAATATGCTTATCGCGCCGCAGATACAAAGATATACACACAAACACTGTTAGATAAGAAACATCGGACGAAAACCTCAGTACGCTTTGAATGCCACGAGGAGCACCACATGCACAACTACCGATTGGATAAGGAAAACAAACGCCTGGAATTGGTTTTTGAAGATAGCGTCAACCAGGAAGAGTTTTATCTTATCGCTAAGGAACTGGTTGAAAACGATGACAACTGCCATATTGTGTTCGATATGTCAGCTCTCGACGACATGAACTCCGATATGCTAGGAACGATTATCGCGTTAAAAGCCGCCTTTGGCTGGAGTAGCGACAAAATCGAACTACTGGGATGCAACCAGGATATGCGCGCCCTGTTCAGCCAGCTCCAAATGGATCAGTTCTTCACCATGCACTAAAGGTTTCGCGATACATTTGTGATAAACAGGTGACAAGCCTGTGACGAATGCTTGTCATAGTACCTCCGCTTGATGGCAAACAAACCAATCAATTCGGAGGGTACTATGACAAAATCCATCTTAGCTTTAGCTTTAAGTTTCGGCCTGATCGCCAATGCGGCGCAAGCAGGTGACGACATGGAAACGTTCAAGATAACCGTTACCAACGGCAGTCTTCATCAAATTCTTACACCACCTCTCGTCGTCGCTCACAAGCGTGGCTTCCATTTGTATCACGTTGGCCAGGCAGCAAGTGAAGGACTAGGTATTCAGGCTGAGACAGGCGATCCATCGATGCTTAAGTCCGAAGCCGAAGCGAACGGTATGGTTTACTCCAGTGCTGTCGGCGCTGGCGTAATTCTGCCGGGACAATCGCTCGACATCGAAATCATGGCACCACGTCGTGCACGCTTTAGCGTCAGTACTATGCTGGCCGGTAGTAACGATGCGCTGGCTGTCGTCAGCGGCACTCGTAGCGCGCACAATATGATGGCGGTGATTGATGCCGGTACCGAGATGAACAACGAGGATTGCGATTACATTCCAGGTCCACCTTGCGGCAATGGTAGCAATCAACGCACGGCTTCCGGTGAAGGTATGGTCAGCTATCACAACGGCGTACACGGCGTAGGCGATTTGGTACCTGCGGAAAACGATTGGCGTGGTTCTTTCGCTACGGTTCACATCGACAAGATGGACGACTGAACGGCGGCACGCTTCATGCGTCTAAAGGGGAAGTCATTCAGGCTTCCCCTTTTTTTATGCTAGACCAGATACTCAGTGTTCTCGTAGTGCTTGTCGTCGTCATTGACCCTGTCGGCCTGGCACCGATATTCGCCAGCCTCACCGTCGGCGCAAACGACCAGTACCGCCTGAAAATGGCGCGTCAAGGGGTATTGATTTCAGCCGGGATACTCATTGTATTTACGATTGCGGGTAGCCAGTTACTCGGCTGGCTCGGGATTGGTCTGGACGCTTTTCGTATTGCCGGCGGTTTTCTACTGTTCATGTTGTCTATTGATATGGTGTTCGCCAGACAATCCGGGCTGCGCTCAACAACCCATACGGAAGAAGTAGAGGCGCACGAAAGAGAAGACATTTCCGTTTTCCCCCTGGCAATTCCTCTGATCGCCGGACCGGGATCAATGACCACGCTGGTGTTAATGTTGCGTGAAAACAGTCGGCCTGAATCCTACTGGATCATACTCGGGGTGTTAATCGTGGTATTAATCATGACGTATTACGCACTACGCTTTTCTACAGCTATTATGAAACGCCTGGGCGAAACCGGCGCCAATGTTATCAGCCGTCTGCTCGGTGTTTTACTGTCGGCGCTGGCGGTGCAATACATTGTTGACGGCATCAAAGGCAGCCTGTTTGCCGCGTCTCCTATATAGTCTTATACTGCAACGCCCACTAAGCAGTCGTGCAAGGTTTCGAGTTACGTGCATTTTATTCTGTTAGCCATCATCTTCATCGCTGTCATCTTCGGCCCGCAAATGTGGGCCAAACGCACTTTTGCCCGTTATAGCAAGAATATTGCGAATATGCCTGGCACAGGCGGCGAGCTTGCGCGCCACCTGCTGGACAGATTTGATATGACTGATGTCAAACTGGAAACCACTGAACGTGGCGATCACTATGATCCATCGACAAAAACCGTCCGACTGTCACCAGCGAATTTCCAGGGTCGTTCCCTGACCGCCATTTCCGTGGCCGCTCACGAAGTCGGACACGCCATACAGCACAAACAAAACAGCCCGCTATTGAAAACGCGAACACGATTGGTCATGCTGGCCAATGCCGCCGAACGCTTCGGTTCACTGTTTATGATTGCGATACCGTTTATTACAGCCGCCACCCGTGCACCATCAACCGGGCTGGTAATGTTTGTGGTGGGATTTATCAGTATCGGCCTGGCAGTGCTGGTGCATTTGATTACATTGCCCGTGGAACTCGACGCCAGTTTCAATAAGGCCTTGCCGGTATTGAAAGAAGGGAATTATATCCAAGCGCCTCATGAAGCGGCCGTTCGGCGCATACTCAAGGCTGCGGCCTATACCTATGTAGCGCAATCTCTGGCGGGAATTCTAAATCTTGCTCGCTGGATTGCGGTGTTGAGACGTCGTGGTTAGCGACGGTTTGAACCTGCCCCGATATAAGCGCTAGCACTTCACAACGACGAGCGGTATTAACATCTCGTCTTCGCTCAGACCGCCATGCACGCCAATTTGCGTAAAAGGCTTTTCGGACAGCAAACGATCTTTGATGACGTAATTGCCTTTCAATAACAACACGAAATCGCCTACGCGTTCTTTGAGCAATGCATTGGCCTCACCCAAGCCAAAGTATCCGTCATCAATCAATTGTTGCGCGGACACGCAATCACAATATTGTCCGAGCTGGGTTTCGCACAGATCGGCAAACATCGACATCGCCTCTGGTTTTACATAGCAATAACAGGCGCGGGGTTCACCACATAACGGTATACGTAAACACTGTGCGATTTCCGGATAGTCTTCGATGCGTATGACGTATTCGGGCGCGGTGTCTATCAAGCCGTGATCGGCGGTAACGACAATGAGTGTATTGCTACCCGCTAAGCGAGTCGCCAGTTGTTCCAGTCCTTGATCGAGGTCATTGAAATGTTTATGGGTGTTTTGATGGTAAACACCATAGGTATGACACAAACCGTCGAACTCCGGCCAATAGGCAAAGATATATTTCTTATCCTTGTCCGCGGTAATCGTCTGTTCGATTTCGGAATAGAACTCCTGAAGACTGGCATACCCTTTACGTTTTGCGCCGCGCGTCATGCCCACGCTGTAATCTGAATCAACGATGTAATTATGGTTGATCACGTAACTATCGCGTTTCAATTCGGAATAGAAAGGCTGCGCGCCCATCAATTGATTGATAGTAATGTTCTGACGACTAAACACCTCGCCACCGATGCGCGGTTTGAAAGGTAGCAAAGCCGCCACGGTAGCAAGCTCCCGCCAGTACACAAACCAACCCGTCGCCGTGTGTTGTTGCGCCGCCGTTCCGGTATTCACCGTGGAAATCGCTGTAGATGTGGTGGAAGGAAAAACGGAAGTCAGACTGCCTATACAATGTTTGTTAATAAAACTCTGATCGCCATGTCGGCGTAGGCTATTGTAACCAAGCCCATCCAACAGCATGAAAACAATATTGTCGTAGCCTTCGATCTCGTGGGGTGCCAGCAAAGACGCCGTTGGATAATGATCAATCTTTCCACCCATAGCGACGCGCAAGGACGATATAAGATTGACCAGGCTTCCGGCGCTATAATCTGGCAATACGTTTTTCATTCGCTGTCTGCTTATTTCATTGAAGCAAGCGTGCTTGCGGCTTCGTGTATTAGATCGGGTCCGCGATAAATCATTCCTGAGTACACCTGCACCAGGCTCGCACCCGCTTGTATTTTCTCCCTGGCATCCTCGCCCGACAAAATGCCACCGACGCCAATAATCGGCAACCGACCTTGCAGGGTTTTGTTCAAGACCTTAATCACATGAGTCGACTTTTCTCGCACAGGCGCACCACTCAGGCCACCTTGTTCCCTGCCATGTTCTAGCGCATCTACGCTGTGTTTGTCGATCGTGGTATTGGTCGCTATTACACCATCTATTTCATTATCTATCAAAAACTGCGCGATCGCGGTAACCTCCGCATCTGTCAGATCAGGCGCGATTTTGATCGCAATCGGAATATACTTGCCGTGAGTTTTACTCAACTCGCGCTGCTCACTTTTCAATGCACTAAGCAGTCCACCCATTTCCTCCGCCTGTTGGAGCTGGCGTAGATTCTTGGTATTTGGCGACGAAATATTCACCACGATATAGCTCGCCTGCGCATAGACTTTACGTAAACAAATCAAGTAGTCGTCTACCGCTTTTTCAATCGGCGTATCAAAGTTTTTTCCGATATTGATACCCAGGACGCCATGATAAGAGGCCCGTTTGACTTGTTGCAGCAGGTAATCGACACCCTTGTTATTAAATCCCATACGATTGATGATGGCCTGCGCCTCGGGTAGACGAAACATACGCGGCCTGGGATTGCCCGGTTGAGGACGTGGCGTGACCGTGCCCATTTCGACAAAGCCAAAGCCAAGACTCGCCAGGGCATCGAGATACTCTGCATTCTTATCCAGTCCCGCCGCCAGACCAACACGATTGGGAAAAGCAATCCCCATGACTTCTATCGGATCTTCCACGCGGGATTTTGCCAGTACGCCCTGAAGTCCGATTTCGTAGGCGAACTTCAAACTTTTTAACGTGAAATGGTGAGCCTTTTCCGCGTCCATACGGAAAAGCACGGGACGAACAATCGAATACACAACACACCTGAACTTGACGGAAAGAGGCGAGTATAGCATTTTAAGCGCCCAAAACCGTATGTGGGAAACGTAATGCAGGAAACCATCATCGATCTCATCCGTCATGGCGAGCCCGTCGGCGGCAGTCGTTACCGTGGTCACAACATTGATGACCCCTTAAGTGAAAAGGGCTGGCAACAAATGTGGTCGGCCGTTGGTAAGCGCCAACAATGGCAACATATCATCAGCTCTCCCATGCAACGCTGCCGGGACTTTGCCGAGGCACTGGCGCAAAAACAGCAGCTCTATACCGTGGTCGTTGAAGATCTGAAAGAAATCGGATTTGGCAGTTGGGAAGGCAAAACCAGGCAGGAAGTGAAAACGGAATTCGGCGAAGCCTACAACGCCTTTTATCAAGACCCAGTAAACGCCCGCCCCCAGGGCGCGGAAAATCTCGACAGTTTTATTTCCCGGGTATGTCGCGCCTATGATGATGTCGTCGCCAAAACCTCAGGAAAACATAGTTTGATCGTTGCCCATGCAGGCGTCATACGCGCCATCGTCGCGCATACGGTATGTGCTGCGCCGAGAGGACTATATAACATCCAGATCGACAATGGCGGCATCACACGTATACAGCATGGAAAGTATGGCGCCAGCCTGTTATTTCTGAACAGAAAACTGGAGGACTAATTCAGTTTTCTATCGTGTCCACACCGTTGTTCTGCCGATAAGCGATATGCCGATATAGCCCCGAACATTCAAGACGCGATCATTTTCCAAGGTCATTTTACACGAATAGGTTTTGCCATTTTCAGGGTCGTAGATTTCACCGTCTTCCCACACCCTGTCTCCCTCATATGCAAACCCTTTCATGATCTGCAATCCGATCAAGGGCTTGTCATGTTGCGTTGGGTCGGGATTTTTCAAATCCGTCTTTGCTTGTCCCGCGCGTTCATGGTCGCTTTCAAAATTCGGTTTTTTCAACCAGACTATCTTGCCGCAAAAACGGTCTCCACATTTATATATTTCGATACGCGATTTTTCTTCCGGCGTCGACCACTCACCAATCACATCGTCAGCGCCTTGCGCGAAAATCGTCGGCATGTAAAACACGCCTATTATCAAAACCAGGTATTTGATCATCGAATTCCCCTAAAAATCCTTGTCAGGAAAAGAACCACTAATTTCGTCATGACGAACGACACTAAATAAGCCTGACTTCAATACGCTAACAGGTGAGTGAGAGCAGAAAAAAAACACGCGCCGGGCTTGCAAACCAAAACAGGTATCGCGAATTTTCAACTCTGCTATCGCTCACGAGATAGCAACAGAGAAGGCTATTTATTCACCGTCCAGCATCTCTGCTTTTTCGATAAGAACATCCTCTGCCGGCACATCTTGATGTCCCATACGTGACGTGGTGGCGACAGTCTTAATTTCGTTTACCACATCCATGCCGTCGACGACTCTGCCAAATACGGCATAGCCCCAACCATCACGCGTTTCAGAACGGAAATTCAAAAAATCATTGTCTTTGACATTGATAAAGAATTGCGCCGAAGCGGAATGCGGGTCCATGGTTCTCGCCATAGCGATCGTACCGTTGTCATTGCCAAGACCGTTATTGGCTTCGTTCTTGATTGGGTCACGAGTTTTTTTCTGCTGCATACCAGGCTCGAAACCGCCACCCTGGATCATAAAACCATTGATAATGCGATGGAAAATAGTGCCATCATAGTGCCCATCTCGCACATATTGCTCAAAATTTTCACAAGTAGCAGGCGCCTTTTCATTGTCCAGTTCGATCACAATTGACCCCATACTGGTATTCATTCTGATTTTACTCATTTCCTAGCCCTTATAGATTCATGGCTAATGCGCTAAACGCTTTCGCACCAGCTAAAACACATCAAAAAAACTGGAATTATAGACCTATCGGTGACGGTGTAAAGCGCCGATTTCCTCTCTATGAATGCTCGCCACCTTGCCACAATGTAAACAAACATAAAATACCTGAAAGTCTGTTATAGCCCCCATAATTTTAGTCGTTACAAATACTAATGCAGGAAAATAGAATATGCCGAACAAAAAGTCACAAGTAACACCCGACATTACACAAGCAATTCTCGACAACGTCGTTGATGGCATTATCACTATCGATAGGAAGGGAATAATTCGCTCTTTTAATAAAGCGGCGGAGGCTATGTTTGGTTACACACCTGACGAAGTATTAGGACAGAATGTCAACATTCTAATGGAAGGTACCAACCACAAACTGCACAACCAATATATTAACAACTACCTGAAAACCGGTGACGCACAAATAATCGGTATTGGCCGACTAGTCAAAGCACGAAAAAAATCCGGTGAGGAAATGGATATCGAACTCGCCATAGGAATGGTCGAAAAAGACAGTGAAAAATTCTTTGTAGGCATTACCCGTGATGTCAGCATACGCGAGTTAATACGTCAACAATCAGACAATACCAACAAGTTGCTTAACAGTATTACGGAGGCACAATCCCAGTTTATCCAAGATGTAAAACCAGCTATCGTATTTGAAACCCTGCTAAGCAAAATTCTTGAAGTGACCGAAAGCGACATAGGTTTTATCGGGCAGGTATTTTCAGACGGCAATGACAAGCCTGTGATGAAGACGCTTGCGATTTCTGATATTTCCTGGGATGAAGACAGTCGCGAACTGTACCGAAAAAGCGCCGCAGGTAAACTAATGTTCCACAATACCGAAAACTTGTTTGGGCATACGATGCTCACCGGCGAGACTGTGATCAGCAACGACGCAAAAAAAGACAATCGCAGCGGCGATACACCTGAGGGACATATGAACATCAAGACATATCTTGGCGTACCAATAAAACAGGGAAACATCATGGTGGGTATTCTTGGGCTCGCCAATAGACGCTTTGGTTATGATCAAAGCATTGTTTCATTTCTCAGCCCAATTTTAACCACTTGCGGAAGCATAATTCAGGCGCTTAATCAGACGGAACAACGCAAGAAAGCGCAGCGAGACCTCCTGATGGCTAACCAAAAACTGGAGGTCACAGTCAACGAAATGGAAGAGCGTACGCGTGAAATAAGTATCGTCCGAGACCTAGACGACTATCTTCAGGTGTGCAGGAGTTACTCGGAGGCGTATGCAGTGACTCGGAATATGCTTAAACAGCTTTTCCCTCAATCCATGGGTTTTATCTACGCCAACAATCGCTCAAACGATGGTTTGTTAATGATGGAATATTGGGGCTCACAGGATAATATCGATCCTATCCTCGATCATGATGATTGTATTGCTGCCAGACGCGGAAGGACTCACTATAACCTCTTGGACCAGGCCGCGTTGCTTTGCCTACACGTAAAGAACCCGAGTAAACCTAGCGTGTGTATTCCAATACAGGCGCAAGGAGACTCCTTCGGAATACTGTCTATTTCGGGGTTTAATACCCAGCACGACGAAGTCGTCAATCAAAATCGTATTGAATTATGCGAGGGTGTAGCACGGCAATTGGCGATGGCATTGGCTAACCTCAAACTGCGCGATTCTTTGAAAGAGCAATCGGTTAAAGATCCACTAACGGGACTATACAATCGTCGATACATTGAAGCATCAATTGAGAGAGAATTATATCGTGCTGAGCGCAACAAGGACCCGATCGCAGTCTTAATGTTTGACGTGGACCACTTCAAACAAATAAATGACACTTTTGGTCACGACATCGGTGATTTGATGCTGAAAGAGGTCAGCGAAATACTCAATAAGCACTGCCGAAAATCAGACATTCCGGGGCGCTATGGTGGTGAAGAGTTCATACTGGTAATGCCAGGTCTCGATCGTTCTTTGTCAATTAAGAGGGTAGAGTCTATCCTTCAGGCCGTACGTGAAATTACAGTTGAGAAACACGGCACTCGAATAGAACAACAGACGATTTCCTGCGGAATTGCGCTTTACCCTGAAGATGGTAAAACAAGTAACGAACTCTTTTCTGCCGCTGATAAAGCTTTATATAAATCCAAGTCGGATGGGCGCGACCGATACACAGAGGCAAGATCCCTCGACAAAGCCTTGCGTAAGGCAAGCTAACCAATCAGGACGTAGCGCTGGCACTGCATTGCCATCAGCTATTCTAAATATTTTGGTAATCGTAGGACGCTCCCTTAGAGAGTTTTTCGACAGCAGACACCATACTCGGTATAGCCTGGGCAACGTCCACCGATACACCACTAAAGGGTATCGAGTCGCCTATTTCCACACCGACGAAATGTATAGGAATGCTTAAACTGAATAACTTTCTCATCAATGCCACGCTTTCTGCAAACGAAATCGCATGACTCGATCCAGCCAGATTTTCGTTTGGTAACTCGTCTTCCGTAAGCACTACCACTTCACCAATCTTGCCACGCCCTTTAACGCCATCAACAAATACAATCTGTTGACTGTCTTTAATCTCGGCAATCCAATCCATCGCTGTGGCATTACTACGAAAGAGTCGACGATTCTCTAATGCGAAACCGCTTTCTGCCAGCACGTCGATTACCTGCCACCCCACCCTATCGTCACCGTGGGGCGAACCCAGCCCTACAATCAATGTTTTCATTACTTGTGTATCCTCAAATCGAGAAAATGAGTAGCACATGAAATACAGGGATCGTAGTTGCGTATTACTTGCTCCGCATGTCGGCGTAATTCTTCCTCGCCTTTATCCAACCCAAAATGTGCAATGGAAAAATGCAAATCTTCTTCTATACGCGCCTGATTCTGACTCGTCGGTGGCACTATGCGCGCATTGACTATTAAGCCCGCGTCGTCCACTTCGTACCGATGCCAAAGCAAACCTCTCGGCGCTTCACTACCACCATAGCCTACGCCTGCCCTGGTTTCCACCTCGACAAACGGACTGGCTGGTACCTGGTATGACTCAAGTATCTGTATCGCCTCCATTAAAGCGAATTGTATCTCTACTGCACGCGCAATAATGCTGTGATACATATTATTGCTGGGAAACGTGATACCGGTGTCGGTTATTGCCTGTTGTAGTTCTGATGAAAAGTATTGTCGATGTAAATTCACTCTCGCCAATGGCCCGACCAGATAGGCCTGGTCTTGAAAACGACAAAACAAAGCAGTCGAGTGTGGCTCATGGCTTTCCTGAAAGTTTTGCTCGAAGGCATCCATGTCTAGTGTGTCGCCATTACTTGTCACGATGGCGTCGCCTATCATTGGATATTCCTGTGCCGAAGCCGTTGCGACCTGTAAAAAGTTTTGAACGTTATCCGGCATAGGTAAGTTCGCCACCCACCGTAACAATGCCTGCGCCTCGACAAGCGCGGTTCGCAATTGCTGCAATAACTGTTCTACGTCTTTCAATGCAGGCGCGGCATGAAAACCACCCACGCGCACACCCACGGGATGCACGGAACGCCCACCCAATAGTTTTAGAATCGCATTGCCCGCGTGTTGCAAACGAATTCCGCGACGCACTTGCTCCGGATAATCCTGGGCCATCGCCGGTGCGCTTTCGTAGCCAAGAAAATCCGGCGCGGCTAACAAATGGATATGTAGTGCATGACTCTCTATCCATTCCCCGCAATAAAACAAGCGCCGCATCGCCTTAACCCATGGGCCAGGATCGACTTCGAACAATGATTCCAGCGCTGTTACTGCGCTCATCTGATAAGCCACCGGACAAATACCGCAGATACGCGCCACGATATCCGGTACTTCTGAATAGTGACGGCCTTCGAGAAATTTTTCGAAAAGACGTGGCGGTTCGAAGATATTCAATCGCAGTTTGGTGATCTTGCCGTCGTCGATGTGTAGATCAAGCGAACCTTCACCCTCGACACGGGTGAGCGCTGGCACTTTGATACGGATTTTTTTATCACTCACGTCTTAGGCTCCAGTACGCTGATCGCAGCATTGCGAAACACCGGCGCGTTATTATTAAACATCGCAAAACGGCGGGCGATATCATCCGGGAGTAAACCAAATCCAGCAAAGCGATTCGACAACGACGTCGTATTGTTATCGACAGACGGCCCGTAACAGCCATAGCAATTGCGCGAAAACTGCGGGCAAATCGCACCACAACCGGCACGCGTCACCGGTCCAAGACAAGGGGTTTGCGACGTCACCAGGATACAGACGTTTTGCGCACGCTTACACTCCATGCACACTTTTTCGGTATTGTCTTGCGGTGTTACGCCCATTAACAAGGCATTGACCGTGGCCACGATCTGTTCACTTGAAACCGGGCATCCCCACAATTCAAAATCCACGCGTATGTGTTGCGCTATCGGTGTGACCGTATCCAAGGTCGAAATATATTCCGGTTTCGCGTAAATACCTTCCACCCATGCCTGAGTATCATTCATATTGCGCAATGCCTGTATGCCACCACTGGTGGCACAGGCGCCGATAGCAATCACATAGTGGCTATTGGCGCGTATTTTTTTCACGCGTTGTAATTCCTGTTCCGTGGAAACACTACCCTCAATAAACGCGATATCGACCTGCGACTCTTCATCGACCATCCCCGCCTCGACAAAGTGACGGATATCGACTAATTCGGTCAGCGTCAACAATGCCTCGCCCAGATTCAGAAATGCGAGCTGACATCCATCGCAGGAGGAGAATTTGTGTACGGCGATAACGGGACGGGCCACGTTTATGTCCTTGGTTGTGAGAATCTATTTCCACGCACCCAAGATAAAACCTCGGTTTATGCGCAGTTAACACGAAGTATAGCCTCAATAGACAAAGGTTCTAGTTAAACTGGCCCAACTTCCTGCCATCAAAACAACCCGACCGGAATTTACTCCGCAATATAGCGTGTATGTGCGGATAGTTTTACTACCAAAACACGAGTTTGTAGCGATACCGTGCGTCTTGCCTATTCTATGGAGGAATTATTATTAAGGATATCACTTTTCGCTTATTGAATATCTCGCTATTTTCAAATCTATTCAATGCGATAGCATATTTAATTAAAGAATAATGTGTAATTCAATTCAAGCCCTACACACCCGCCAAGGCTGATGAGGTCAACCACAATTTCACCAAATTGAAAGAGGCTATAATGCGTATGTTAACCAGTTAGAAGGGATGAAAGGATGCGATAGCCGCTTCCGTTCTTAATCATGTAATCCGGTACATGGGGTTTGGAACCATAGACAAACCGGGTAACAACATTGCCGTTGGCGTCGAGTTCGGCGATGGGGTTGAGTTGGTCTTGGGTCGCTCTTGCGCGTCCTGCGCTCGCGACACTTATGCATCCATGCACATCGTACAAAAACCCTGTACCGGCGCATCATTCAATTTCTTACCGACACGACGATCATTGGCATTGTTCTAATCTGTGGCCTTATTTTTCGTCGTTATGATCGTGTCGGAGATAAACTTCGTGCTCGGGGTGTGCCTCTTCGATTGTGCGTTTGGTCGAAGCCATGCCTAAGTCTTTCGCGAGTAGGTCCAGGCCTTCAAGAATTTGCATGCGATCTGCTATTTGCAGCGAGGTAAAACACCGATCTCTGAATTCTGGATTGTTTTGAAATGATTTAATTGCACGCTTTAAAGACTTTTCAACTTCATAGGCCGCATTTGCCTTGTGAATGGATTCTTGAGGAATGTTGTGTTGCCCTCTAAGCACACACAAGTCAATCAAATCTCTTGCTTCTACCGATGTGTCATTCCAGCGATCGGCATTCGCCAACAGCTTCTCGGTAAACGTATCGACCAAATTTAGACACGGTAGTAAGCACCAGTCCAGGTACTCTGGCGATCCTAGCGAAATTCTGCCTTCCAAAACAATCTCAAACTTGATAATAGTGTCATCGACCTTGACCGGAAATCGAATGCCGGATTGGTGGGTGCTTATATCGCGAGGAAATTCGAGTCCATCAGTTTTTAAAAACAAACCGTCATATGCACTGTCGTCTACGAGTTCCCGCAGTAACTTGTAACCTTCTCCGACAGTGCATAAAAAATCGATGTCTTTGCTCCATCGATATTCGTTAAATCGGAGTGAGAGCAGGGTGCCTCCGCCGAAGTATGCTTTGGTATCTTCAAACAGCGCAGGATTTAAAGAGAGCAAAATCTTTTGAATCTTTTGATGGTGTGGGTGATTAAATTTCAAGGTTAATCCAGGAGCCGAATGCAGCCGCTAATTGTTTAATAAAATCCTTCTCCGCACCCTCCGGTTCGCCAAAGACGTCTCGGTAGTTCCAGCCACGTTCGTATCTATTCAACATCTCTTCCGGTGTAAAGTGAAAAACGTCCGCTGTTTGCCAACAAATAGCATTCAGGAAGGGTAGCTGTTCTGGTGTTGGCGGGAGTTGTGCGTCAGTACCCATAATCAATCTCAATATTCTCTTGTGGCGCAAAATGGTCTGCACAGTTACCTTGGAGTGTTATCTAATCCGTGGGGAACCTTTCTGCTTGATTAGTATAGAAAAACGAACGATCAAGTTCAATATGTTGTTTTCCTCTGCTACCGTCTGATTATAAGGAGGGAGCAACTTCTTCAGAACCGCTACTTTTCGTTCTGCACTATAATGAATAACTCGTTCCGCCTCCACTCTGAGCTTCTTGTTCAAACTAGGCGACAACTATCCTGACACAGGAGGCCATAGACGAACCTTGCAACAACATTGCCGTTGACGTCGAGTTCGGCGATGGGGTTGAGTTGGTCTCGAGTCGCTCTTGCGCGTCCTGCGCTCGCGACACTTGTGCATCCATGCACATCGTATAAAAACCTTGTACTAGCGAACCATTGATCTTCTTGCCCACTCGATGGTTATTGGCGTCGATGATGTAGTGGATGTTGGTATCTCAGCGAAAATTGGCTAGCTAAAAAAATGCGCTGACCTCTTTAATATAAAGCTGAAAATTCCCGCCCCTATCTACAAATAAGTACCAAATCGACAAGCTTATTGAAATAGCTCCAATAAATAGCATCTCAAGTGGACCATTGCCGAATATGCGCCTATTCTGGGTCTTCGGGAATTTTCTAAGCCCGTTTTTGTACATATATCTAAAACTATTAAACGTTAAATTCAATCCCATAGGAATCAAAACGAAAATTATTCCTATCGAATAGGTTGTGTACAATATTAGGTCAAACCAATTATTGATTTGCAATCGTCGCTCCTCCGGCGGCACCTATTGCTGAACCTTGTGCTCCGTAATTCGATGAAATGCGTTCGTTTATGTCACGGCCAATCATATTTGTCGGTCTAAGCGTATTTTTTCCGATTACCCCTGCACCTAAACCAAATAACCCGCCAGCTCCTCCGAGACCCGCACTGCGTAGTACTTGCGAGAAATTGAAATCGCCGCGGCAACCTTTCGCATAACTGTCAAGTTGCTGGTATGTGTTGTTTGCTGCGCCAGCTATCGCACCGAAACCAAAAGCTCGAATTGCAGTTGAACCAAAACCTCCGATAATGCCAGTCGCCCCCGCCATTGCGAGTCTTCCCAAATCAAAAGTTCCTGCCTGGTATTGGTTGTATCCCTCAAAACCTAAACCTGCAGCGAATCCGATCAATTGCGGAATGAACATTCCATTTGCGTCTTTATAGTTCACAGGATTTGCGAAAACATACCCATACAAATTCGTATCCCCACCCTGAAACCGAATCGGGTCTTTGGACGTCCAACGGCCACTCTATGCATCATAATCGCGCGCACCAAAGCGCGTGAGTTGGGTGTGTTGGTCATAAATACCACCGGCAAAACCAAACGGCTGAAACCCTGGGTTGCTGTCCTGAATCACATTCCCGAATTCATCATAGGCCATTTGTTGGGCGATGGTGTTGATCTGTACATCAATCACCAGGATAGGGCTACCCAGATGGTCTGAGAGAATACGATAGGTGCTTCCATTCTTAATCATGTAGTCCGGCACATTGGGTTTGGAACCATAGACAAACCTTGCAACAACATTGCCGTTGGCATCGAGTTCGGCGAAGTTGTTAAACGATAGTATAGTAATTGGCGATATGGAGAATCGTCACAAGTTTCGAAAGTAAAATATTTTTTGGGTTCCTGGAGTCATATATTTACTACTGCCAATTTTGCACTCGCTTGCGTCTAGACCGGTAGCCCAGTTTTTGAACTCTAACATTGTGACAGGGTTCATAACACATTCATGGTGGTTTAACGGGTGTCCGAGATGCAGTAACATGTGGCCTAATTCATGAACAAGATAT
Source organism: Gammaproteobacteria bacterium (assembly GCA_029881255.1). Taxonomy (NCBI): domain Bacteria; kingdom Pseudomonadati; phylum Pseudomonadota; class Gammaproteobacteria; species Gammaproteobacteria bacterium. The sequence goes on from JAOUMY010000006.1 coordinate 201,638, forward strand.
GTGCCTGATAGTTCGAGTGCTTCTTGGTGGGTGTATACTTCATCTCCTCGAAGATATGACAAATATTCGTGGGACTCGAAGAAAGGGAATGTGCTCAAGAAGGCGAATTTCTTCGAATGTGTGTTTTTCCCATAGAACGTACTTCCTACACTGATTCCGCCGCGTATTAGTGTATGTACGTCCGTAGGTGCATATTCTGCACTGACAACGAGTTGATTGGTTATGATAATGTCGCAGGTGTTGTTTCCATAACCCAATGCTTGCCACATGAGCCACTCATTGAGATTGCCTTCGTTTACATATAAATTTCCGCCCTTATCTTTTGCTGTTCGCCAATAAAAGAGTCGCATCAATGCGGTATTGACTAACTGATCGCTGAAGTCGCCCTTGTCTTCTAACAAAAAACCGACGGTGAATTTTTTCATTTCAACGACATATTTTTCATCTGTGAATAGGGACTCTTTGATAAACTTCTTTAGAGAATCAGTCTCTATCGATCCAACTTTCCAGTGAAAAATGTAAGGACGAAAGAATTCGATTGCCCTTCTTGCCGATAAGTCGAAAACTTCTTTTATCGAATTCCTACTTTGTAACTTAAAGTCAACGTCCATGCCCAAATAAGTCTTAGTGTGCTTTTTTGCAAAGAATAGAATTGTTTGCAAGTCTTTATCGCTGAGCACTTTAAATTGAGGATTATCCGCGGCGCATACCATGAGTTCGATAGGGTTCTGCTTTTGTATTTTGGTATACGGCAATTCTTGAAACTCACCTGAGTCTGCTACCGCCCCACGATTCACCATTAAAATAAGAGATACAATAAAATACTTTCTTCTTATGCTCATTTTGTTAACCATTGTTCGTACGTATTACATGGTCTGCTTGCCCACGGATGCCACAACAAATAAGGCCTTTTGGATTCTTCTTTCTTGCTTCTTCTTCGACTTTTTCGTAATAGTTATTTGGCGTAGTCGATTTAGTGACATCTCTAAATAGATTCTTTAGTTTGTCATCTATTCCTTTCGATATTTCGGACTCGTTTTTCTCAGTCGGGCATTGTTTAATCAGTCCCGAGCTATCCAGAAAATTAATCGGATCTCCAAAGACATACCCATACAAATTCGTATCCCCACCCTGAAACCGAATCGGGTCTTTGGACGTCCAACGGCCACTTTGTGAATCATAATCGCGTGCACCAAAGCGCGTGAGTTGGGTGTGTTGGTCATAAATACCACCGGCAAAACCAAACGGCTGAAACCCTGGGTTGCTGTCCTGAATCACATTCCCGAATTCATCATAGGCCATTTGTTGGGCGATGGTGTTGGTCTGTACATTTTCTCTTAGAATCCGTGTCTATTGTATAAGCAATTTAGCGAACTAGTCGCTTTCCCAGAATCTGAGAAACGATGCAGACTTTTCCTCCCAAAAGAAAATGCTACTTGATGACTCAAATCTGAAAAGATTTATACTTGTATTTTTAGTCAAAATATTTCCATTTTTACAATTGTTTAGGCTGACGTGTCCTTTTTCGCAAGCAACCTTGTAACTGCCTGGGGGCTTTACGACAATACCATACGCTTGAGCTGGCACCTTTGCATTGGATTCCTCAAGTTTTACTAGGCGCTTTTTGTCTCCGTCTGTTGATAGAAACACGATCAGACTCCAATAATTTTCATTTTCCTTGTCGATGAGTATCCATGCATCATCTACTTTTCCATCACCATTAAAATCCCCTGCAGCGTGGTATGGTTCTGGCAAAATATTCTTGTATTCTAGCCAATCCCATTTAATGTCTTGCTCACTAGGAAATCGCCATTTGTCTTCGACAAATTTGTCACCGGAATACGCAACTTCCGCCCATATAAGTGTGAAAACCATTCCTAAAGCAGCAATTGCTAGCTTAATTTGGACACTGTAGTGGTTGAATATTTTCATATATAGGACTAACTTTTGGTTGATATTCAATATGAATATGGTTTTTGTATGGGCTCGTTGGATAAGTTTCGACAATTACATCGTAGTCAGACCCTAAGAGCCTTCTAAGATCGCTGCCAATATTGTGTAGTTGTTTCGTGGAAAAGTTATTACCTCTTACATCAACAGCGTATCCACTGTAGTGAAGAGACCCAGGCATGTGAATTCCATCTGTCCCAGAGGTAATAACACCTTCGTATTGATTGGAATTCTGCCTTATTGCAGAATCAATGTAGGGAAAAGTCATGTTTAAGCGATAATTTAGGCCTGAAATGTCTGCGCCGTTTGGGCCTTCTTTTATTTTTATTTTTCCAGTTGGATCAAGTAAGTTCAATCCATCCCCCAACACATACCCATACAAATTCGCATCCCCACCCTGAAACCGAATCGGGTCTTTGGCCGTCCAACGGCCACTCTGTGCATCATAATCGCGCGCACCAAAGCGCGTGAGCCTTGTGTGTTGATCATAAATACCACCGGCAAATCCAAACGGCTGAAACCCTGGGTTGCTGTCCTGAATCACATTCCCGAATTCATCATAGGCCATTTGTTGGGCGATGGTGTTGGTCTGTACATCAATCACCAGGATAGGGCTACCCAGATGGTCTGAGAGAAGTCGATAGGTGCTTCCGTTCTTGATCATGTAATCCGGTACATTGGGTTTGGAACCATAGACAAACCTTGCAACAACATTGCCGTTGGCATCGAGTTCGCCGATGGGGTTGAGTTGGTCTTGATAAAGAAAACCCTGTACCAGCGCACCATTGACCTTCTTGCCCACACGACGGTTATTGGCGTCGATGATGTAGTGGATGTTAGTACCATCGGCCAGTGTGGCAGCACGGAGATTACCCAGCACATCGTAGTCGTAGCTAGCGACAGTGGACGTACCGGAACGCTTGGCCAGCAACTCACCGTTGGCGGTGTAGTCGTACTGTGTAGTGCCGTATTGGGTTAAACGATCCTGTGCATCGTAGCTGGCGTTAATCGTCCCCTGAAGGTTAAAACCACCAATGCGGTTGCCATTGTCATCATAGAGGTATTGGGCAACAGAGGTGTTGTCCTTGGTGACGTTGACCAGACGACCGGCGAGGTCGTAGTCGTAGACATAGTGATGTGTGGTGCCGTTGATGGTTTCGGTTTTCTCGACAATACGCCCCAGCACATCACGGGTGAATTGGGTTTGATAGATTACACTACCTGCGGCCTTGGCAGTGAAGCTGTCGAGCTCGGCGAAGTTGTTATAGGTTTGGTCAGTTGTAACAGAACCTAATACCGTGCCGAGGAGTACGCTACTGCTGAGGTCGCGATCGAGTACCAAATCACCGGCTTGGGTGAGTAGGCCGTCGTTGTCGTAGGCGTAGCCGATGGGATTGTAGCTAGGTGAAGCGGTAAGACTAAAAAGAATAGTGAGATATGCCTATTTTTCCGCCTGCATATCGTACAGTAAATATCGGTGTCTCGAATTTACATTGCCCATGTGTTTTTCCAATATGATCGGGTTTTAAGTAGATGTCGTAGTATCCGCTAAAAAGATCGTTTTCGGATATCTGTATCTGATAGTTTCCTCGGTATTTTTCTAAAAACGAATATAGAGAAACAGAAAATTTATTTTGTAGCTTAGTGATACACAGCTCTATGTCTTTATGACTAGGCTTCCGAAATAAACTCTGGTGAATGTAACTGTTCTCGTTATATATGTCGCCTCTAATATTATCAAAATCTATACGTGTATCCGAATCTATAACGCCGTCATTAGAAAAATAATCACCAACTTTTGCATAATCCTTTATTTCAACTGAATGCAAAAAATTGGATACGATTTTCTTTACTTCCTGTAATTGTTCAATGGAATTGGAGCCGCTAGCACTTAGTGACTTAGCGAATAATAGAAAAAAAATGCAACCCAATTTTATATTCATGTTTGTGGCCTTTGTCACTAAGGACCATCACGCTTTGAAGATGACGGATATGGTGAGGCGTTTCGAAAGTGATCGAATGGGTCTACACGTCGACCAGGCTGGAAAAATTCATAGTGTAGATGACCGCCAGTGCTTCTTCCGCTTAAATCCGTTACGCCAATTTGTTGACCTTCCGATACTGCTTCTCCAACAGAAAGTTTACAAGCAACATGTGAATACGATGCGGCGGAACCGTCAGCATGTTGAATAGTTACTGAATTCGCTAGTCCATTTGCCCCCTGCCTTATCCTATAGACATAGCCAGAATCACTAGCGACAACTGCACCATTCACTGGATTAGCAAAATCGACTCCAGTGTGTGCCTCCATTCCATTTCCTGTTGGATTTTGTCTTTGACCATATCGCGATGTTATTGGTCCAGACGCTGGGAGTGTTGTCAAGCCTATCGGATCAAAAAAATTAACCGAATCCCCCAACACATACCCATACAAATTCGTATCCCCACCCTGAAACCGAATCGGGTCTTTGGACGTCCAACGGCCACTCTGTGCATCATAATCGCGCGCACCAAAGCGCGTGAGTTGGGTGTGTTGATCATAAATCCCACCGGCAAAACCAAACGGCTGAAACCCTGGGTTGCTGTCCTGAATCACATTCCCGAATTCATCATAGGCCATTTGTTGGGCGATGGTGTTGGTCTGTACATCAATGACCAGGATAGGGCTACCCAGATGGTCAGAGAGAAGTCGATAGGTGCTTCCGTTCTTAATCATGTAATCCGGTACATTGGGTTTGGAACCATAGACAAACCTTGCAACAACATTGCCGTTGGCATCGAGTTCGGCGATGGGGTTGAGTTGGTCTTGATAAAGAAAACCCTGTACCAGCGCACCATTGACCTTCTTACCCACACGACGGTTATTGGCGTCGATGACGTAGTGGATGTTAGTACCATCGGCCAGTGTGGCAGCACGGAGATTACCCAGCACATCGTAGTCGTAGCTAGCGACAGTGGACGTACCGGAACACTTGGCCAGTAACTCACCGTTGGCGGTGTAGTCGTACTGTGTAGTGCCGTATTGGGTTAGACGATCCTGTGCATCGTAACTGGCGTTAATCATCCCCTGAAGGTTAAAACCACCAATGCGGTTGCCATTGTCATCATAGAGGTATTGGGCCACAGAGGTATTGTCCTTGGTGACGTTGACCAGACGACCGGCGAGGTCGTAGTCGTAGACATAGTGATGCGTGGTGCCGTTGATGGTTTCGGTTTTCTCGACAATACGTCCCAGTACATCACGGGTGAATTGGGTTTGATAGATTACACTACCTGCGGCCTTGGCGGTGAAGCTGTCGAGCTCGGCGAAGTTGTTATAGGTTTGGTCAGTTGTAACAGAACCTAATACCGTGCCGAGGAGTACGCTACTGCTGAGGTCGCGATCGAGTACCAAATCACCGGCTTGGGTGAGTAGGCCGTCGTTGTCGTAGGCGTAGCCGATGGCGTCGTTGTTGACGGTGATGGCATTTACCCAGAAATTATTGTCATATGAGAAGGCGACTGTACCGTTGATATCGCCAGACCATGAGGTTTCTGTTGGTAGCATGCCGTCGTACTGATAGCCGAGTGTGGTCGCGGCGTTAGAAACACCGCGCAGCTGGCCGGTCATGGGATTGTAGTCATACGTGGTCTGTTCCGTTGGCGTGTCCAACGTTGTTAGACGGCCGCCGTTGTCGTAGATGAAGTCGATGCTCTGGCCATCGGGACGGACGACTTGGGTGAGATCCTGGTCACGGTTATAGAAATAACGCGTATAGTTAACCCCGGCAACGACTTGTGGTGGGGTGTATTCGGTTTCCAGATTGACGCCGTTGTAGTTAAACAGATGCGCTTCTCTGCCTGGTGGAACGATGGAGGCCAGATTACCGTTTTCGTCGTAACTGTATTCATGGCATTTGTTTTTCAACTTTGCCATAGACGAAAGTCTTATTAATACCCCTTAACCCCAAACAAAGACCGAATCTCTGCATACGGAAACACCGGTCCTTGCTTGCAAATAAACGAAGCGCCATATTGGCAATGCCCGCATAGGCCGACGGCGCATTGCATGTTGCGCTCCATGCTGAGCCAGATGTCTTGTTCGTCCAAACCTTCACGTAGTAACGGTTCGATGGCGGCGTGCATCATCGGCTCGGGGCCACACATCATGGCAATGGCATTGCGTGGGTTGAATATCGCCTGACCAATCAGATTTGTTACATGTCCGGTATGCCATGGCCAATCGGCGCTGGTTTCTTCACTGGCGGCGAGGATGACCTGGGTTTCGTGCAGGCTTGCCCAGTGGTCGTATTGTTCGCGCCAGATCAAATCATCGGCGCGTTTCACACCTTGCATAATGATCAGGCGTCCAAACATGTCGCGGCGACGGGTGACGTAACGTATCACCGAAACCACTGGTGCGCATCCCAAACCGCCCGTCACCAGAATCACGTCTTTACCTAGCGCTTCACGCAAGGGCCAACCTCTGCCATACGGACCGCGCAGGCCAATTTGATCGCCCGGTTTTAGTTTCGCCAGCCCCTTGGTTACGCGTCCAACAGCACGTATGGTGTGGTCGACGGTTTCTTCCTCTGCTGGATCGGAAACTATCGATGTCGCCACTTCGCCTACGCCATGCAAATACAGCATATTGAATTGCCCCGGCTCGAAACGATAATCCCGTTGTCGATTCTTGTCTTCAAAACGCAGGCGCAAGGTAAAGATCGTCGGGGTTTCCTGGACGCGTTCGACGACGCTTACCGTTTGTGGCAGGTAGGGGTTGTGCATCACGGCCACCTCTTATACATGGGCAGCGTCCTCACACAAAGCCGCGAGTTCCTCACGCACATCGATTCCGACCGGACACCAGCTAATGCAACGCCCGCAACCGGTACAACCGATGCGCCCATACTGTTCTTTCCAGGTGGCAAATTTGTGCGTCAACCATTGTCGATAACGCAAGCGGGTTTCGCTACGCACCGTCAGGCCGTGGATATAACTATGCCCTTGACCAAAACAACTGTCCCATTCGCGCAGGTGAGTAGTGGTTGGACTGCCTAATTCGGTTTCGTCGATCTCGCGATGACAAAAACAACTGGGACACACCGCCGTGCAATTGCCGCAGGCCAGACAACGGGCGGCGACCTCCTCCCAGCGAGGGTGTTCAAGGCGTGACGTCAGGACATCAGTGGCAGACAAATCCGGCGCTGCTTGGGCCTGCATTTGTTCAATTGAAGCCTGCGCTTGGAGTTCCGCTTCGCGTCGTTGTTCTGCACTTGCCACGGCCCAGGAAAACTCTTCCAGCAACAGTTTGCCGCGCAGACTGCCGCTGGCGATTAAATAACCATCGTCGAGCTCGGTCATGACCAGGTCATAGCCAGTTTTTACACTTGGGCCGTCGCCGCTATGGCTGCAAAAACACGTAGCCGCCGGATGACTGCAATTCACCGCAATCAAAAACAGAGATTCTCGACGACGTTCATAGGCAGGATCAGCGTTTTGTTGCAGAAAATGTCGGTCTTGCAAATCGAGGGCGGCGAGATCACAGGCGCGTATGCCAATAACAGCAATTTGTTCTGGTTCGGGCAGACAGGGCTCAAAAGACAATACGCCGTGCTCGTCTCGTCTTGCTGACCACAGCGATTCACGCGGCGCAAAGCTCAAGGGCTTTAAGGCCTGCGGGCTATTAGCCCAGGCAAAGTTACGTGGAGAATCGACTTGGTGTAAGCGATAACTACCGGGCGACTGCTCGTCCTGAATACCCACCGGCAATTCAGCGACGGATTCAATCACGTCATACACGATGGCGTTTTGTCGTACCACAGGCCCAAGCAAGCGGTACGCCTGTTGTCGCAGCGCGTCGATGAGTAATTGCAAATCCTGACGAGGCAGATAGCGAAAGTCCATGGTAGTGACTCGCTTCCCTATGGCGGTGTAGGGCCATTGTATGCTGAGTAGACACTTTAATAAAACAAGTGCAATGTCGCTGCGCTATTTCGGTAGCGTTTTTTGTCAAAAAGACCGCTTGAGTTCTGTATTGTCACTGGGTAGGCTTGTGTACTCACTAACCGGCGAGTCCGTTTAACATGTGCCTCGGCATACCCATGCGAATAGTCTCGTTATGCGAACACACCGCGCGCTGCGAACGCGGCGGCATTTCGCGAAATGTTGACGTATTCTTATTACAGGGGCAGACACTCGCTATCGGCGACTATGTATTGGTCCACGTCGGTTACGCCATACAAAAAATCTCCCACGAGGATGCAAGCGCCCGGCTGGAGATTTTTCAGGCGATGGAACGACTGGAGAAGAATAAACATGCATGAGATGTCGACGTGTCGACGTATTCTGCGCGAAGTCAGCAAAATCACGACGCATCATAAAGACAAACGACTGACACGCATTACCCTGGAGGTTGGTGACCTGGCTCGTATCGATGTCGACGAGCTACAGGAACTTTTCCCTCTCGCAACGCAGGGTACGCCTTATGAAGGCGTTGGTTTACACATTACACGAGTGCCCACGGGGTTTCGTTGCGCGGACTGCCAACAGTACATCACCGTTACAGATACTGAACTGAGTTGTCCACACTGCGGGAGTTCGCGGACCGTCCTGGAAAGTGGAACGGATATGACACTCAAGGAACTGGAATTTGAATAAACCTGGCCCGCGCGATTATCTGAGACAGATACGCGCCAGTAATATTCCGCCGCTACGCATTATGAACGTCTGCGGTGGGCATGAACGCAGCATCAGCCTTGCCGGGCTGCGCTATCTGCTGCCTGCGCATGTGCAACTGATTCCCGGTCCCGGTTGCCCGGTATGTGTTTGCCCGGAAGAAGACATCCGTTTTGCCGTTCAACTTTCCTTTCTGAAAGATACGATCGTTACCAGTTTTGGCGATATGTTGCGTGTACCACTACGCTCGATGAACGGCTCAACCGACGAGATCTATAGCCTCGAATCAGCGCGTCAACACGGAGGACGGGTTATACCCATCGCTTCGCCGCTGGATGTGTTATCCCTGGCAGAACAACACCCAGAGCAGAATATTGTATTCTTCGTTGTCGGCTTTGAAACCACGCTGGCGCCAGTGGCCGCCATGCTGGCGCAGGGTCTGCCCGCGAACGTCCGTCTTTTAGTGTCAGCAAAAAGAACCGCGCCGATAGTGCAACATCTATTGCAATCCACGACCAATAACATAGACGCCTTGATTGCGCCCGGTCACGTGGCGACGATTATGGGTACGGATGAATGGCGTTTTGTCAGCGAACAGTACCGAAAACCATGCGCTGTGGCTGGCTTCGACCAGCTCAGTGTGCTCAGCGCAATAAACGCCATTACGCAGCAACACCACAGCGCAGATTTTCATGTCGAAAATTGTTACCGTGGCGTAGCCAGAGCTGAAGGTAATCCTTTTGCTATAGCAACCATCGAGCGCTTTTTTGACATCGACGGATCACGCTGGCGCGGCATCGGCCGGGTGGAAAATTCCGGTTTCCGTTTAAAACCCGAATTCAAAAATCTCGACACGCATGACTATTATGCATCGGTGTACGCACAGGCGCTGGAGGAAACGGGTAAGCACGACATGCCGCGCGCCTGCGCATGCGGCAAAGTGGTCATGGGATCGATACTTCCCCATCAGTGCAAACTCTATGGTGCGACGTGTACGCCGGAATCTCCTGCGGGTCCATGCATGGTATCCAGCGAGGGCGCCTGTCACATCTGGTGGCAGGCAGCGCAACACCGTCCCCTTGAGGTTGGACTGTCATGAGCAGCGTTGCCGATTTTGCAACAGAGTTACATCTGACCTACGTCATCAAAATTCACGGCCGCGTACAAGGCGTGGGGTTTCGTCCCTTTGTTGCACGCGTTGCCATGGAGATGGGATTACAGGGCGAAGTCTATAACCACGGTTCGGCTGTGCGCATACTTTTGCAATGCGCTCCGGAAAAATTACCGCTATTTATCGCCGAGTTGAAAAAACGTCTACCGGCTTTGGCGAAGATTTCGCGCATAGAACATCTCGAAGAAAAACGGCCCGTTCACTACCAAAACTTTTGTATTAGCGCCAGCCGTAACAGCATCAATATAGACGCCGATATTCAGGACTACGCAGTCTGCACTGCATGTCTGGATGAGTTCAATGATCCTGACGACAGACGTTATCGCTACCCCCTCATCAGTTGCACCGAATGTGGTCCGCGTTACGCCATACTGGAGCGCTTTCCCATTGATCGCGCCAATACCAGTTACCGACATTTTCAACCCTGCGAACAATGCGAGCAGGAATATCACGACCCTAAGAGCCGGCGTTTTCATGCACAAAATATTGCCTGTCCTAAATGCGGTCCACATATTACCTTGTCACATAGCATCCTGTTGGCCGAATCTGTTGACGACATCGTTGCCACCTGCAATCGCATATTGATCCAGGGTGGAATTATTGCGATCAAGGGAATGGGCGGTTATCGCCTGTGTTGTGATGCGGAAAATACTGGCGCAATCGAACGCCTCAGGCGTTTTAAAAATCGACCACACAAACCCTTTGCCTTGATGTTGCCGCAAGACCATGAGCTAAAGACAGTGCATCATCATGTGTGGGCGGATGAAGAAGACAGCCATTTACTCATGACTAATGCACGACCAGCGGTTTTGCTCGCGCGCAAACCGAATAGCAAACTGGCGAACAATATTGCGCCGGGCATGCGCCATCTGGGCATATTTCTGCCGTCAACCGCATTCGAACATTTATTGCTACGCACTTTTGGTCGACCAATTGTTGCAACCTCGGGCAACCGTCGCGGTGAACCCATCATCGCCGACGAAGAATTGGCAAAACAGCGACTCAGCACTGTGACTGATGCGTTTATTCATCATGATTTGACGCTGCAACACGGTCTCGACGACAGTATTCTGGTCGGCAATGTCTTCACCCGTTTTTTCATACGCCGCGGTCGCGCGACCAGCCCCACACACTACACGCTCCCGCATCGCCTGCCGGTACCCGTAATCGCACTAGGGGGTGAAAGTAAAAACACCATTACCCTGGCCTGGGACAATCACGCCGTCAACAGTCAACACCTCGGTGGCATGTCAGACCTGGACGGTTGGCGTAATGCCTTGCATTGCGCGACACGTTTGCAACGATTGTACGGCGTCAGCGCGCGACTTTTCCTGTGCGATGCGCATCCTCTTTACACTGCGCATCAGTGGCTCAAGAAAAAAGGCCTGCCCTTTGAAACCGTGTTGCACCACCACGCCCATGCGTCGGCACTGACGCTTGAACACAAGATTCAGGAACCCCTGCTGGTATTTACCTGGGACGGTACCGGCTACGGTGAAAACGGTGAGCTTTGGGGCGGTGAAGCCTTTTATGGAAAAGCGGGAAACTGGAAGCGCGTTTGCCGCATAAAACCATTGCGCTTGCCCGGTGGTCAACAGGCCATCAAAGATGTCTGGCGTTGCGCGGCAAGCATGGCCTGGCATAGCGATATCACCTACTCCCCAAACAATGATACCCGCGATATCGTTCGTCGCATGTGGACGCAACGTATCAACAGTCCAACGACGTCTTCCATGGGCAGGCTGTTCGATGGCGCGGCTGCGGCGCTCGATCTTTTGAGTTCCAGCAGTTACGACGGCCAGGCGCCGATGATGCTTGAGGCCATGAGTAACCCCTCGATTACGGACGCCTTGCGGTTACCGCTTGTTGTTACACAAGACCAGATACTTGAAATCGACTGGCGCCCATTGGTGCCATTGTTACTCGATCAAGAAGAAAATCCCTATTATCGCGCCAGCGTGTTTCATAACTCTCTGGCGGCGAGTATTGCCGAAGTCACGCGACGACTGGCACAGAATTTTGTGTTTGAAAGCGTCGGCCTGACCGGCGGTGTTTTTCAAAATCGCATACTACGTGAGAATGTCAGCAACCGTTTGCTGGATCTCAATCTTGAGGTCTATACCTCTCGACACATTCCGGCAAATGACGCCGGTCTTTCATTAGGACAAGTAACGGAATATGCCGCGCAGTATCAGGCAAAACTCAAAGGACGGACAAATGACGAATAACAACACAATTAGCCTTGCCCACGGAAATGGCGGGCGTTTAATGCAGGAACTTATACAGAACGTTTTTGCACCCGCGTTTGGCGTCAAAACCCTCGATACCACAAAAGACGCCGTCGCCCTGGATTTGCGAGGACACGCCGTCATCAGTACCGATGGCTTTACCGTTGATCCGATTTTTTTTCCAGGTGGAGATATCGGCAAGCTGGCGGTGTGTGGAACCTTGAACGATTTGCTGGTCAGCGGCGCTATACCCGCTTATCTCACGGTGAATTTTTTTATCGAAGAAGGCTATCCGATCAGTTCACTCACCAGTATCGCCACCAGCATGGGACAAACCGCTCGCGACAATCAGGTACGTATTGTTGCCGGTGACACCAAAGTATTACCTAGAGGAAATGCTGCAGGGATTTACATTGCCACCACCGGTATAGGCGTTATGCAACGCGCCGATCTTTCCTTGCAACGCATACGGACAGGAGACAGCGTTTTTATTTCCGGGACTGTTGGGGATCATGGAACAGCGGTTATGCTTGCGCGCCAGGAGTTTGGTTTACACGGTGACCTTGAGTCGGATTGCAGCTGCGTAAAACCACTGGTTGAAAAACTGTTGAGTATCGAAACATTGAAGTTTATGCGCGATCCAACACGCGGTGGTCTCGCTGGCGTGTGTCATGAAATTGTAAACTCCACTGGCCTTGGCGTACGCCTGAAAGAAAACGCGATTCCAGTGCAGGACCAGGTTAGAACTATGTGCGAGATACTCGGTTATGACCCGTATCAACTTGCCTGCGAGGGACGGGTATTGTTTGTGTGTGGGCCGGAGACGGACCTCGCGCAATTGAAACAGATCAGCGAAGACATTTGCGAAATAGGTGTGATTGAGGATCGGTCGTCTCAGGTATTACTCGAGACATCACTGGGGGGACAACGCATCGTACCGGAATTGGAAGGAGAGCCTTTGCCGAGAATTTGCTGAGCCCTTATTTTAAGGCCGTTTGTATCGTCGACAATAGTTTGGCCTTGCTCACTGGTTTTTGCAGTCGATACTGATAGGATTCACGGCGTTTTTCCACATTCTTGACTTCCCTATCGTAACCGCTTGCCAAAATGATTTGCATCTTGGGGTATTTTTGACGTGCGGCATCGGCAAGATCAAACCCATTCATGCCAGGCATAATGATATCGCTCACCATCACATCGAAGGGTTTCTTCTCCAGTAAGGCCAGCGCTTCTTCGGCATTAGATACCGCCTCCGCCTTGTAACCACCTTGTATAAGAATCTGCTGGGTAAGCATGCGCAAGGCGCTCTCATCATCGACGACTAACACGCTCCTGCCATGTCCATCGTGGATTTGCTCTTCGTTGCTGTCTTTTCCTGCACCCTCTGCCAGTGCATCACAGCGTGGGAAATAAAGATCAATGATCGTGCCTTTTCCCCGTTTACTTTTTGCGGAAATCGCCCCATTAGAACGCTGTACGAAACCGTAAACCTGTGTCAAACCGAGACCGGTTCCGGATTCTCCCTTGGTAGAAAAGAACGGATCGAATACATGTTTCAAGGTATCCTCATCCATGCCTATACCGGTATCCCTGACAGTTAGACGAACATATTGTCCTGGCGGCAATCCTACTTTCTCCGATGCCTCAAGATTCAAATCGAGATTATGCGTTGCAAGCGTCAATGTGCCGTTGGATTCCATGGCGTGTTTGGCATTGATACACATATTGATGATGGCATTTTCCAGTTCATAGTGGTCGGCGGCAACCGTCCACAAGGTGGCGTCCAGAGTCGTCTGCAATTGTATACTGGCGGTGAGCGTCTTCTGCAGCATCGGCAATATATCTGAAATAATAGAATTCAAATTGAGTATAGAATCGCCTGCTCTGTCACGACGAGTAAACGCAAGCAATTTGTTGGTCAAGGCCGCGGCGTTTCTGCTGGCACTTTGAATTTGTTGTACATTACTCAACAACTCCGGCTGGTCCTGCAATTCATATGAAAGCAATTCAGCAAAGCCGGAAATAATACCCAAAACGTTATTATAGTCATGGGCAATCCCACCGGTCATTTTCCCCAGCGCTTCCATCTTCATCGCCCGACGCATGGAGTCCTGAGAAGACATCACCTCCCGGTATTCCATTTCCTGCTCCAAGGCTTTTTGATTCGTAATTAGATTTTTCACGCGTATGATGAGTTCTTCTTCGATTATGGGTTTTGCAACATAGTCAGTAATTCCCATATGGTAAAGACTGATGCGTCTAGAGCTTTCATCGAAACCTGTCATCGCCAGTATAGGCGTGTCGCCTTTTGCACCGTCCAGACGACGTATTTTGTTTATTAGCAACACGCCGCTGGTTTCGCCTTCCAGAACAAGATCTGACACCACCAGATGATAATGATTTTTTAAAAAGGCTTCCCAGGCATCGTCTGCATTGTCAAAGGCATCGACCTGCAACGCTCTTTGCTGAAATATATTGGTTACAAATTCTCTTAAAGACCTCTGGTCTTCCACATACAGTACTCTTCCGTCCAAAGGCTTATTGTACTGTGTGAATCGATCGATAAAATTGACCAGTTGGTGAATATTATCTTTGGAGAAAATGTCTGTTATACCAGACTTGATCGCTTCGGCTATGATACTGGGATGAGACTCTGTAGTCAGCAGCACAATAGGGGTATAACGATAAGTCTTATTCAGACGTATCATTTTACATAATTCTATGCCATTAAAATCGTCGAGATACAAAGACACGCAAATACACTGATACTCCTCCTTATCCAACATAGACAATGCGGCCTTTCCCGTAGAGGCAAACTGGTGTTCAATTCCGGAATCGCTCAGCACACCGGCTATGATTTCCTGAAACAGTTTTACCCTATCGACTATCAGTGTTTTCAATCAAGATTACCCATAATTTGTTTCCGCAAATTCATGATATTCGCGCTTCTATATATAACGAGACAACTATCCAAATAGTTGAGTTGATTTTCTACTTAAGATGCTTCCAATCTGTGGAATTCTGGTGAAAACTGTACGCATTGCGCACATCTTTACGGCATTGCCACTAACGGGAAACAACTAGTCTATATATTTTTACAATTCGATAGACAGTTTCTTTGAAATTGTATTCCAGACAAGAATAATGGATACCGAACACCGGGTAGCACTGGCCTCCTCTTCTTTTCGTGTAACAGAGTAAAAAAATAGTCATCTGTTCTTATCTTCGATATTTTTCTGCAACATTCCATATCAGCATTTCCTACCAGAAGCATTAACAGATAACGGCATGTAATTCCGTAGCGACTTGACGCCATCAATTTCGCTGCGCGAAAACCAACCATAGACACGATACATGAGAGCAAGATAAACGATCACAGTTGAGCCTGGAATTTCATTTTCCATCGAAAATCAATTCCTGTGACAAATAGAGATATCGCCGCAACAGTACATGCGTAATTTTTCCTTTATTCAATTTTTACATAAGATCAATTGCTCGCCTTTTCGACTATCCGTCTACTTGACAACACCATATAAAAAACCACTTTCCTATCTATAGATAAATCCATATCTACGCTTAATAAAATTTTTTTTGTTCACTATCCGATCCTGGTAATACCACCTTACGACATTTCTTATGTCAGTAAATGATTTTATCTTCTCTCCACTGCGACAAAATGCTATTGTGATCGCGCTACGCTTCATGATGGACCAACGTTTTAAAAAGGAGAAAATATGTATTTTCGTCGTTTTTTTGCAACACTACTTCTTGTTTTTTTTGCCGCGCCTATACTGGCGCATGCTGATCGGCACCAAAATTCTGGACCTGCGCAACTCGGTCAATGGCAAAAAATTATTCCCGACACTGAAATGCACGTTGTTGACGGTAACGGAAATGAACGACTGATTACGCCCAGCTGTTCCGGCGCGCTTGAAGTCACTGGTTTCGGGCCCAGTGGTCCGATCATTACACCATCCGACAAAACCTACGCATTTTATTATCGTCCGGGAAGTTCTGAAGAAACCTTGGTATATTTCGATGGCGGCGGTGCATGCTGGAACGAAGAAACCTGTGCCAGTTCTCTGCTACCCGGCCTGACTGGTGGAAAAGTCCCTTCTTCTTTTTTAGGCAAGCTGGTGGAATCTAGCAGTCCTGAAAACCTTGGTGGTATTTTTGATTTTTCTCGTAACGACAATCCCTTCAAAAATCATAGCATCATATTCGTTCCGTTTTGCACGGGGGACATTTTCTGGGGATCAAATACCGCAATATATAAAAACACCAGTCTCACGCTGCTACAAGCAGACGGAACGCCTGTTACTCTTCCTATTGGAGACATGGTAATCGAACATCGTGGCTTTGATAACTTTCTCGCCGTCAGAGAATGGATGAAAACAAGCCTGCTAAATTCACTTGATGAATCCGTTAAGCTTACCGTAGCCGGTTCAAGCGCAGGCGCCTACGGTGCGCTGTTGGCATTTCCGTATCTGAAGCAATTACTGCCAAATTCGCGTGCCCATCTTTTGTCTGATGGTGGCAATGGCGTCATACTCGACAAATTCATCCAGGATGTCTTTCAAAGCGATATCTCCCCATGGCAGGCACGCGCCAACTTTCCCAATTGGCTACCTGCTTTTGAGGCGGCAACGTTTGGTGACCCAGACTTATTTATCGTCACTATCAACACCGCTATAGCGATGCAGTATCCACGAGACCGGTTCGCGCAATTCACCACTGCCTGGGATGCCGTACAGATCCTGTTCTACAACATCATGAAGAGTGAATACACGGTTCCCAATAATGGGTTCTATGGCTGGTTCAATGTCAATGCGCAAACTGCTGGTGAGTGGAATCTACGTATGCAAGCGGGCGCAGGCGCCACATCCGCGGCAGCAAACTATCGCTTTCACATCACGCCCGGCTGCGTACACACCGCGCTACGCTTCACAGATGAGTTTTATAGCCAGACTACCGGACTTACTCCACTCAATGACTGGATCAAAAACATGATCAGTAATCGCGGCAACGCCTGGCAGTCTGAATCTTGTGATGGTGCCGACTGCAAACCGCCAGTTTACATCGACGAGACTGGTAATATTCGAGTAGACCAGGACATGGTAAACGCCTGCCTGGTCAAATCCTTTGGCAGCTAGTCGCTTCTGATTTTACACGACCAGCCCTCAACACCTGTTGAGGGCTTTTTTCACTCGTAAACATTTGTGTACTCGTGCGGCAAGACTTAGCCGCTGTGTTATGCTTGCGCTTCACATGGCAAAATGGGACATCCCGGAATGCGCTACGTTTTGGAAACGGTTCCAAACTTTTCTTTTAGTCTGTTGAGTATCAGTGGAACAATTCAGCCAGACGACTTGACGTCGATGCTAAAGGAACTATGGACAGATGAGAGGTATCGTCAGTTATCCCATGTCGCCTGGGAGTTTGTAGATATCGAGTCTGAATATTTCCAGGACGATATTTTCAGACTCTTCGAGTATGTGCGCGACCACAAACAACAACGAGGACCACACACAATCGCCATTGTAGCACCACAAGATACCGAATTCGGCCAGTCACGTATGTTTTCCACATTATGCGATGGAAGAGGGCTAAAAATCGGCGTCTTCAGAGAATTTGTCGCCGCAGCCGCCTGGCTACAACAACAGATTGCGTTTGACGAAACGACTGTTTGACATAACGTCGGTCAGTGCCACTGGCTATTGTCTGGTTGCTCAATCTTAAAACGCTCAATAAACTGCTTTAGCAGAACCTTTACTTGATGCTCTACCGGTTGAAAGAGAAAGGCCGCTTTTATCGAAGTGCCATCTCTGTGTACTTCTTGCCGAATAAGTTTTCCACGCAATACAATTTTTTGGTTATCCATACTGAATGATATGCTGGCCTGATCATATATTGTGCCGCCATTTTTAAACACATTACTTTTCAACTGGCAGCCATTTTCAGAGATATCCATAAATTCGCCGGTATAACTAATACCTTTAAAGTTAATCATAACCTCAGTCTTTTCCGTAACCACCAGGCGTTCAGCGCCACGCCTTTCGACATTGGTAAAAATCTTTGATAGCTTGGTCTCCAGCGTCTGGCCGTTAAAGGGTTTGATCAGATACTCACTAACCCCCGCCTGTATCGCCATCATAATCGACTGTTTGTCATTACGCGTCGTCACCATAATAAAGGGGATGTCTTTGAATTGTTCATGCTGTTTAAGCTGCGTCAAAAAGGCAAAACCCGAAACAGACGGCATTTCCCAATCGCACAATATCAAATCCACTTTCTGACGGTTTTGCAAAACGTTAAGCGCCGCGGCTGCCGACCCTTCTTGCAATACATTCGAAAACCCCATTTGGGTATTTAGAAGTTTCGCGATATATTTTCGTATAGCACCAGCATCATCCACCACAAGTGCTGTCATCGTATCGTACATAGTAGCCTCTCGATCCCACTCTGGAATTAATCTTATATTTCTGAGCTAATTAGATTGTTATTGTTGCGGAATTAGTTCTTTTTGGCTATAGCACCAAAAAGGAACTGTGATGAGACTTGCACTATTTTTGTCTATGAGTCGGTTGACACTCACAGGCTTAACATGCCTCAAAATAGCGACTATCCGTTCGCTAACTGTGATTGCATACGCCGATATGTTAATTTAAATCTTTTCTTTCACCAGCGAGGTCAGTATATGCAAGAGTTTAAAACAACTTTTGAAGTACGTTGGGCCGACATTGACGCCAATCGACATATGCGTCATTCGGCTTATTACGATTACGCCGCACATTTGCGTGTACAGATCCTGGAAGCAATAGGTATGGATGTCGATACTTTGTCAAAGCTTCATATCGGCCCCATTCTTTTTCGCGAGGAAGCCGTGTTCAAACGCGAACTCGGCATGAGTGAAAAAATCTCGGTCAATGTCATGCTCAAGCGCTCTCGCCACGACGGTTCACGGTGGACATTTGTGCATGAGATTACGCGCGAAGACGGCAATTTGGCCGCAACAATCAGCGTAGACGGCGCCTGGATCGACATTCAAAAACGCAAAATCGTCGGCCTTCCCGAGGAATTTCTTGCCGCGTTGAAAGACCTACCCAAAACCGGCGATTTCGCCTATGAAGAAGATGAAAAGAAACCTTGACCTTTGCCGTACGTCAGGCACCAAATTGTCTGCATAAGTAAACAACACAAAGATCTAAGTGCCCATGGCAATATCGCCATAGGCGCTTTCTAATTATTGAACGCCATAACTTTGTATTTAAAACGATTGCAGCATCACGTCAAACTGAACTGTCTCTTCACCAAGGGTAAACATCACGTCTTCAAAATCCGGTGGTATTATCCTGACCTGGTAGTTGCGTATAAAACCAAAACTCTCCTCGGGAAAACCGATCCAGCTGTGATCCATAATTTCGTTATTGTTACGATCATGAAAGACAAACGCTGCGTATCTTCCCGGCGGAATATCTGTTAGCAGCAGATCCGCATGATTCTCCTGTATAGACGCCTCCGTCCGAATACTGATCTTGTCGATTTGCTTGGGAAAGTGTGTTTTTTCAGCTTCGTGAAACAAGGCCACTCTCACCTTTCCTTGCTCTCCGTCGATGCCGGAAACACGAATGCGTATTTCCGCCGCGGAAATATTGGACGACACCAGTAACAGAAAACACCAAGCGAGTAATTTATTCATATGCCAGGGCCTCACGTGTAGAAATGCGAATCGCGTTACGTGATGGCAGATGACTGGCGAACCAGCAGAAAAACACCGTCGTCACGACGGTTATCGCTACCCCGGCAGGACTGATACTCAAGGGAAGGTCTGCGCCGCCCATGATGAGATCACCCCAGAATCGCGCACCCAATTGACTCAGGGGCCAGGACAATATCAATCCCAAAGCCACTCCAATCATTCCCAGCAACATACCTTCGCTTACAAAGAGTCGATAAATATGTCCAGGTGTTGCGCCGATGGCGCGTAACACACCTATCTCACGGGTGCGTTCCAGCACGTTAATCCCCATTACCGATGCCATGCCTAAGGCACTTACGCTCAACACCATTAAGGCGAACACTACAAAGCTCATCAATATAATATTGAGGTGATCGTAGAGTATCTTGACCCGTTGCTGCTGCGACTCCACATCGAGCACCGGCAGTGCAGAGTCGGCAACGATTTTTTCTATCGCAGTCTTGAGCTGTATCACGCTCGCATAGCGACGATCTTGCGCGGCAAACATCAAGCTATTGACGAGATGCTCAGGATTGAACATCGCATCGTATTGTTGTTGGTCTATATAAAACTTGGTGGTATCGAATTCTTCTACCAGACCGACTAAGGTCAGCGAAATCGTTTTTCCGCCAATACCAAGACTCAACTGCGTGTCCATGTCCGGGAAACCGTAATCCTTCCATGCCTGGGTATTCATCACCAGTTCCTGCGCAGCGCCGCTCAACCATCTACCCTGTAGCATATCCGGTCGGCGCAATTGAGTATCAAACGGCAATGCGGTAATACCAATGCCATTTCCGGCCGTGAATATCTCGGACTGCAAAACGCCCTTTCCGCCACTCCAGGCTTCGATACGTTTGACGCCTTCAACATCTTCAAACAGCGGCAATAATTTTTCGCGACTTACCGGTGCCTTGAGTACCAGTTTGACGTCGTAGCGCATGCTATCGCTAGTCTGTTGCAACATTTCAAATAGCGAATGTCGAACATTGAACCCGGCATCAAACATCGCCACGCCAAACGCCATGCTCACTAAGGTGACAATTAATCGGCTCTTTCTGCGCATGCTATTGCGAACCGCAAACACGATGCTACCAGGTAAGTACGATGTGATAGACGACGCACTTCTGATTTTTTGCATGGAAGCATCCAGACCATATTCTCCGATACCTTGCTTCACTGACATCGCAGTACCACGAATAATCGTCGATAGAGAAAAGAGCAGCGGCAATAACAGAGCCGCAGCGATCAAAACCAGATAGACCTCAAACGGTAATTGGGTTGTCAGTATCTCGAAATTCAATTGCAACGCCGTGCCATAGGCCAGACCATATCCTGACGCAATCGCCAGTGGAATGCCGATAGCGCCAGACAACACACCTAATGACACAACCATTAACAGATAAATCACAAACACCTGAGAACGTCGGCCACCGATCGCCTTTAACACTGCAATCTGTCGCAATTGCTTAGACAATAGCGAGGCCATCAATTGCGACACCAACACCGCCGCCATCACAAAGGCCAGAAAACCGATACTGCCCTGTAACAACAACAAACTATCGAGCTGCCATTGATGTGGGTGGGCATTGAAATTTGGCGTTGATACGATGCGTAACTTCTTGCCCTGTCGCGCCATTGCTTCGCGCAACTGCGTTACGGCAACTGCGACATCGTCTTTCGAACCAACATTACGAAAGCGCACTATCATACGTTGATATGGCGACTCTCCGGTAAACTGACGATAGGTGTCGCTATGCATATAGCCAAAGATAAAATGATCCTGCGTAGCAGGTGGCTGAGCGGGATCGAAGGCGATGCCGCTGACGGCAATCTCATGCGTCGAGTTATTCATTCGTACTCTCGGCGCAGACCCCACTTTGATATTGGAAATCAGCCGGCCATTGCGTTCGATCAACATGCTTCCCGCTGCGGGTATTTGCTCGCCTTCCTGGTGGTAAACATGGGCAAGAGCGGTATGAGAAAAGTCATACAGTCCATATAGTCTCAGCGGCACCCATAAATCCGGTTGTATCTCAATGCGGTGCACTGAGTATTCGCGAAACTCGGCGGCGTCAACATAGGAAAGCGCATTCACCCACGACGCGTCACCCGCTACGAAATCATCTGAAACGAGAACAACATGTGGCGGTGCCGTCTCCAGGAAATTTTTCGGCATGTCCTGCGATAGCACCGTATAGGAAACCAGAATTGCACCTACGCCCCAAATTCCGATCACCAGTGCAAATACCACCAGTGCGAATCGCCCAGGCTCATAACGAATATCGCTAATCGCTTTTTTTAATAACATATTCATTAGCCGACCTCCTTTAAGCCATACTCCTGCTTCAGGTCTTCCGTCACCTGACCATCGTGTAGGCGAACAACACGCGAAAACCTGTCCAGCGACGACTGTTCATGGGTTACCACAATGACGGTCTTGCCCTCATTCACCAGCGTTTCAAATAACGACATAATGTCATTCGCCGTCGTACTGTCGAGATTGCCCGTCGGTTCGTCGGCGACGAGAACAGGAGAATTATTGGCGAGTGCGCGAGCTATTGCCGCACGTTGCTGCTCACCACCAGACAATGCTGCCGGAAGCTTTTGTGCGTGCTGCGCAATCCCAACCCGCGTCAATAATTGCGTGATACGCGCTGCACGTTGGCTTTTTGGAATCACATTAACAAACTCCATTGCCAGGGCCAGATTCTCGGCAATCGTCAGGGTAGGAATGAGTTGGAAGAATTGAAACACGATCCCAATATTACTCCCCCGCCAGGCCGCCAGTTGGCTCTCATTCATGCGGTGTATATCACCGCTATTGACCTTCACCACGCCCTCGGACGGATGATCAATACCAGTAAACATGTTCAACAGCGTCGATTTGCCGCTCCCAGAGCGCCCAACGATGGCTACAAATTCACCTGCGCCGATCTCCAGCGAGATCTCCCGCAAGGCATGAAATCGTCCCGCAGCGGCGTCATACCAACGGGATACCTGTTGTAGTTGAATCAGTTTTTTCATTGCTGCCTCCTGGATAGGGATATCGTTTCAGTCGTTATGGTGGGCAGAGCCTACAGATCCAGAGCAGGCCTCCGCTATACCGTATAGCTGCTATACAGTATAGTGTTATCGCGTATAGTTAGTAAACCTTGAGGGGAAAATTTTATGTAGCATGCCTATAATGCTCCGGGTTCTGTCCCGACAACGGCCATGCGACAAATTTAGACAGCTGATATAACACGCGGATAAACAACTACTTATGTCTACTATTGATTTGATTGTGCTGGGCATTTTGCTCAGAGAAGCGCAAAACGCCTATGAAGTGGTGCGCTTCATCCGTGAAAAAGAGGTGCATCGCGTACTCAAAATAAGCGAACCGGCGGTCTTCAAAAGTTGCCGACGTCTGGCTGAGGGCGGATACCTGGATGGTCAGACCATTCGTAGCGAAGGCGTGCCCGATAAGGTGGTTTATGCGGTTAATGCCAAGGGGGAGCAATATTTTTCCGAACTGATGAAGCATTTCGCTGCGAACTTCAAACCCTTTTATCTCGACTTTAATACGGTATTGTGGAATATCGATCAGTTAAAAGAAGAAGATGCGCTCAATTCCTTACGAACACTTCAGGAACAACTACACGAGGCATATCTCTGGGTTAGCAAACACGACGAAGAAGTCAGAAGTTTTCTGCCGTTTGGACCAAGACAAATCGTAAAACAATACACCATGACAATCGGTGCGCTAAAACAATGGATTGATGAAGCAGTTGAGGACTATTCACATAAAAATACGCGCTAATTGTAAATTGTTGCGACTGATTCCCATATTTATTACACCCAACGCCCGAACTCACTAAAGTTTCCACACCGCATCTCGCTATCCCTTCTATATATAGACGTACAAAACAAATGTTTTAGTCGGGAATAACACCATGAATATGTCAAACTTAACGGTGGGCAAGCGCTTGATGATAGGGTTTAGTGTTCTCGCCCTAATCTTTATCATTTCTATCGGTATTACACTCCAAGCGAGCAACCACGTAACAGATTCCGTCGAGCAGATCATAACTGAACAGTTTCCCTATGCCTTGGTCGCCGATGATATCGCGATAAATATTGTTCAAGTCCAGCAGTGGCTGACGGACGTGTCCGCTACACACAATCCCGACGGATATAAGGACGCCGAAGAAGCCGCGGACAACGTTAAAAAGGGAATTGAAAAATTTCGTGCGCTGTTTGAATCGCACAAAGATAAAGTCGCGTTGGAAAATCTTAATCAACTAGATACGGCCTTTGATGCCTTTTATAAAACGGGTATACGCATGGCCGAAGCATATTTGACTAAAGGTATAGAAGCCGGCAATGTGGTAATGGAAGATTTTGACGTGACTTCCGAGCGCCTGACAGAAAAAGCCATAACTCTCAAATCAGCACAAATGCAGGCCGCCCACGGGGTACTGGAAGATTCTTTATCCTCCGCAAACAGACTCGAAACACTACAATATTTACTCGGTACCTTCGCCGTGTTGTTTTGCCTTGTAATTGCTGGCGTGATTACCCGTAGCGTTACGACACCTTTAAAAACCATGCTCGACGCGACGATTGAGCTGCGTGAAGGCGATGGTGATTTAACGCGGCGACTACCAGACTTTGGGAAAAACGAACTCGGCGATGTTTCTGTCGCAATGAACGGATTCATCGAAAAAATACAAGACGTCATGCTGCGCGTAAATGAGACGGCTGAAAGAATTGCCGACTGCGCCGCCCAGGGTAAAGATACCTCTGGAGAACTGAGCTCTGCCGCTTCACGTCAGGCCGCCAGCCTGGAGGAAACCGGTGCGACGCTCACACAAATGGCAGCATCTATCAATGCCAACTCGGATAACGCCAAACGCACGGATGAAGTCGCCTCTACCGTGGCAACCGAGGCCAAAGCAGGTGGGGATGCTGTTGCTAGAACATCAGAGGCGATGAACGTTATAGCTGAAAAAATCGACCTCATTCAAGACATCGCTTACAAAACCAATTTGCTTGCCTTGAACGCCGCCATAGAAGCCGCTCGCGCAGGTGACCATGGTAAGGGTTTCGCCGTGGTCGCTGATGAAGTACGCAAACTCGCCGAACGCAGCCAACATGCAGCGCAAGAAATAACGGAACTGACGGTAAGCAGCGTGCAAATTGCATCCGAAGCAGGAACACTGCTCGCGAAAATCGTCCCCGCCATAGAAGAAACTGCCACGCTTGTGCGCGAGATAACCGCTTCTTCTAAAGAGCAATCTTCCGGTGTCAATCAGGTCTCAGATGTAATAACAGATCTCGACAAAGTCGCACAGGCGACAGCAAGCGCATCAGAACAATTGGCAGCTAGCTCAGGTATGTTAAATTCACAGGCAATCGAACTATCCACCATTCTTTCGTACTTCCGTCTGAGCAATTAGGATGGCTTGCTAGCGGTTTGAATCGAGAGCAAGCACCGAAGCAATGGTTTCGCGGAATTCCTTGATTTGAAGTGGCTTACTGATGTGTAAATAGAACCCGGCCTGCCGGCTTTTTTCTACATCGGATGGCAGGGCATTGGCGCTAACTGCAATCACCGGAACTTTATCCGAGAGCAAGCCCTTTTCTATAAGCATTTCGTGTAACTCGTATCCACTCATCTCAGGCAAATTGAGATCCAATAACAACAGATCGACGGAATTGTTCTCCAGCCACGCAGCGGCCTGACTGGGGCTCATCACTGAGTGAAACGATATGCCACTAAAAATAGATAGCGCTTTCTTAACAATAAGGGTGTTGACAGCATTGTCCTCAACGTAAAGAACCTTGCATTCTCTTCCGGCTAGTTTTCCTGGAGACTCACTTTCCGAATTCATTGGTTTTACCCCTTCCTCAGTCGCGCAACCGCTACCATTACGCCTTAAAGACACTGTGAATATACTGCCTCTACCGGGTTCACTGGATACCGAGATTTCACCCTGCATGAGCGTCACCAGACTCCTGGTAATACTTAAGCCTATTCCCACACCTTCACCGTCAGTCACATTCTTACCTTGAACAAATGGCTTAAATATCTCTTCCAAAAACGACGCGTCTATACCCACGCCAGTATCAACAACCTCGATAGAAACAGTTCCCGTTGTCCTGGTCGTAAGACGTATGTACACGCGCCCATCCACCTGGTTATAACGAATGGCATTATTCAGGAGATTGACGATCACTTGTTTTAATCTCAACTCATCCGCTTCCACGCAGACATCGCGTTCAGCTATCTCATTAACCACCGTAATACCGTGTTTCTTTGCCGTAGCCTGGGTAAGCTTGATACTCTCCTGCACAACGCGATCTACGCAAACAGACCGCAGTTTTATTTTCAACTGCCCGTTTTCGATCCGCGACAAATCCAAAATGTCATTTATCAGCGACAAGAGATAATGTCCCGCGCGATGTATATCCTTTACACCTTGGCGTTGATCAGTGCTAAGACCACTATCCTCTTCCAGTATTTCACTCAATCCCAATATGGCGTTAAGCGGCGTGCGTAGTTCATGACTCATGTTTGAAAGAAATACTGATTTGGCTTTCTCTGATTCTTCCGCGCGGTTTTTGGCGCGTTCCATCAAAATTTTGGATAGCGTAACATTATGTATGTTGTCCAACATATTATTGATGGCAAAAGCCAGTTTACCGAATTCGTCTTTTCGGTTTTCCTCCATACGGCTGTTTCGGTTAAATGCCTGCTCGTCCATGCCACCTAAAAACGCAAGTACACGAGAAAGCGGTTTAAATACTTTTTTATCCAAAATACGTTTTAATATTAGCGTAGAAAGCAAGATACTCAGAAATGAAGCAAAATGAAAAAATAGAGGCGCGCTGATACTTTTCTTTATTTGTTCCGCTTCCTGTATATAGGCTAAACCAATTTGAGAGACGAGATCATCGAACTTATCATTAAACTCCTGCTGCCCCAACTTGAGTCGATGCAAGTCTGAATCACTTACATTAGCGCCTTCTGACAGGCGAGCCGCAATCGCCAGATTTTCCTTCAGATACACCCTGTAGTCATTACGAATCAACAATAGAATGTCGCGTATATTCTTTTCGGCTCGACTACTACCTTCGTCGTCGCTTCCAGTAGTCAACATGATTGCGCGGCGATCATCCATTAAAGAAAATAGTTCGTCACTTAGTTCATAGAACTTATTTCCTTCGGCCGCCGCCAGTAGCAAAAGATTTTCGTCTCGTAACACAGCCGCCTGCAGAGCGTGGCGCTGGGTTGCGTTAACTGTCTCACGAACATCAAATACATTTTGCTGGGCACGCGCGGATTTTTCCAACGTATTGGCTATCGCCAAATCCAACTCTTGCGAGGAGTACCAGTCTAAGACGCCCATAGCGGCGATATACGATAGCAAAAACAGAAAGGATACATCGATGACGGTTTTGATACTGTAGTCTCTAAAAGGCAGCATGGACTACTCCACCGGAATATAGTTTTTATTGAGGATAATATCTCGTGCACGCGGCGACAGCATAAATCGAATAAATTGTGTTACCGCTTTATCCTCGACATGATTCTTTTTCACCACCAGATTTAACTGTCGTAGAACTGGAAACTTACGTAGCTTGACGTTTTCAGAAGTTGCGGCAATACCATCGACGGGTAGGGCCTTAACTTTCAAGCCCACATTTTGCGCCCGCTCAATCGCTCCTATAGACGCATAAC
Organism: Gammaproteobacteria bacterium; assembly: GCA_029881255.1. Classification (NCBI taxonomy): domain Bacteria; kingdom Pseudomonadati; phylum Pseudomonadota; class Gammaproteobacteria; species Gammaproteobacteria bacterium. The sequence continues at coordinate 229,108 of JAOUMY010000006.1, forward strand.
CAATGGCATCAGGTTCAATTCCGACCAGCGCCAGTACTTCTGCGTTTGCGCCTACCAGTGTCGCCGATTCCGCGAGCGAGTTTATCGAAAAAGCGTTATCAAATATCTCCCGCGTCGATCGACCTTTTTCCTTGGAGATAAGTACTATGCTTTTTTGTACTGGACCACCAAAGAGCGACCAATCGATAGCGTCTCCAGTAAAAATTGCCTTTATATTTTGCCGTGAAATCTGCGTAACCGGATTATTGGCATGTATAACGACAGCCACCCCATCATAACCCAGAGTAAAAGCCGTTAACTCCCCTTCTTCTTTCGCGGTTAACGCCCTCGAGACCATTCCAATATTTGATTCGCCTGCAATAGTGTCACGAATACCTTTTCCACTGCCCCCGCCAACGACATGAAAATCGATTCCCGTTTCCTGCTCGAAGACACGCGCTGCCGCCTGTATCATTGGCAACACAGTGCTCGACCCTGATATGCGGCGATCTCCGGCATTTGCCGTCACCCCCCCAAACGAAGTGATGGAAAATATTAGCCAGAACATTAGGGTAATAGTGGTCTTTTTGCGAATGATCATCATACGATAAAATTATTTCTTAGAATCACTATCGGCACTTATCGAACAAAGTTTTACCTTACATATCTCATATTGTTTGTATGAATAAGGCGATTGAGTTCTATGCCAGCGCAGTTCACTGGTTTGCGTTCACACCATTGCTCGACTACATTTTTGTTATAAGGCCAACGCAGCGCCGGTATAACAATGATCTAATGTGGGGAACATATGAAAGGACGCACTTTCGCAGGCTTTGCCGTGGCCGCTATTCTGTTTGCATGTGGTGAGCCTCTTCCTATTTACTCAATTCATTCATCCTTGCAGGCAAGTTTTGTACGCACGCCAATGACGCCGTTGGTGGTTCGGTTGAATGAGCTGACAGATGATCAACGTCAGGATGTCATACCGATTAGCGGTACTAAAGGCGTGGTATTCAACGATCCTAAAGGTGAATACGATCTCAATGTCGCACGCATCAATAAACGCGCGCGCGTACAAGGTCGAGTCACAACGCTTACTTCGGGAGTATCGCTATTAACACAACGAATCTACTATACCGCTGGCTCCATTGCCCGCTACAACCTGTATGAGTATGATCTGACAACTGGCATGCGTAGCAAACGCATTCAATACAGCGGGCCAGGCGTGGACACAATCTGGTTTAACGAAGACGATGACATCAAGGAGTATGTTGTTTACAACGCCACTATAAACGCTATTAACGTACACATGGCGCGTTATAGTGGCCCTGGCGTGGATACTCTCTGGTTTACCGAAGATGACGACGTTCGATACTATATGGCGGACCTCTTAGACGCCACAGGTGCCGTTGTCGCTATGGCGCAATTTAACAGCGCTGGCGCAGACACCACCTGGTTTAGCGCCGATGATGAAATCGGCTCGGCGGAAATGGAAATGATTGATGCCGATGGCGATATGCGTTGGATGGAATTCGTCGACGCCGGTACCGACATGGATTGGAGTACGCTTGATGACAATACCGTTGGCAGCTTTGCCATGGTAATGCTTAATGTCGATGGATTGCCCGAGCGCCATAACTTTTTTGCCGACACCGGTGCAGACGCCACGCCTTTTACACCCGACGATACCGTCGCTTACTACCACGATTTTACTTACAACGCCCTCGGCGATCGTGAAACAGAAATACTGTTTTCCGCGCCGGGTGACGATATGCTGTGGCATACCGCCGATGATGTTATTGATAATTGCGAGGCGTTTAGTTATACCGCAGACAATAATCTCGATCAGGAAATACGTACGCTTGCTGGTGTCGACCTCACATGTTTTACCGCCGACGATCAAACCATACGCTACGACGCGCATATTTATGATGTTACGAATCACCTGACCGGTGAAAATCGTTATGACGATGCAGGAGTAGACGTGACATGGTTTACCGACGACGATGTCCTTGGGCGAGAAAGCATTTACACCCCGCAATAAACAGGGCATGCCGTTTTAATACGACATGCCCATACGGAAGACTAGCGACGTTGGTGTTTGCCACCGATTTTTGATTCAAAAGAGAACAACATACCGGTGCGCGGTACGGTAATCATTTCATAGGGCTGCTCGGCTACTAAACAGTAGATCGGCCCTTCCGGCGTCTTGATCCGACTTTCAACTTTCAGATAACTACCTTTGTCTTCCACTTCTTCCGTGGCAACGGCGTATCCACACGACGCGACTTGCCCCAGGAATTGCGCAATGACGACTTCGTTGTCGAAATCGACTTTAGGTGCCACCACCTCCTCGACGCTATTAGCCGTATGCATTTTCCACAAATGTTCCCAATGCATCGGACTATCAACAACCATAGTCATCTGGTGATTAATGGCGCTTTGACCACCTGCACTGAGGACATAAAACGGCACTTCATCATCGGCGAAACTGTTAGTTGAAATCAACGACATTAAAAAAAGACCTGTAATACCCAATGACTTTTTCATCTGCACTCCTCCATAAGTTAGTTGGATGAAACCATTCCTGGCCACTACATGATGAACCTATTTAAACAGGCTCTCAATCAGAATTTTTTTATTGGATATAAAGACGATATTGTTATGTATTCTACTCAGATGGTTTACGATATGTCCTTTCAGAAAAATCGACAGGTAGAAACGTCGCGACTTCCACCCGGGTAGAAAATTGAGAAACCTTTTAACTAATTACTTAAACCCGCTTTTGGGAAAAGCTAGATTCTTCATGTAATGTTATCGAACGCTAACTTTTCACCCGATTGAAATCGTGAGTACAAAGCGCCAGCATTCATACCAAAACTTTTTCCAGGGAACATCATGACCAGCCCCAAGTTACTCGACACCTATATGCCGGTTTATCAATTTTGTGAGTATCACGCTATTGCTATTGCTTGCGATAAAGCTACCGCATATCAGGCAATACGTACGTTAGATTTTTCAGACTCGTTGACCATACGCCTGCTGTTCTTATTGCGTGGCATGCCGACATCAGATATGCGACTACTGGGTTTTCTCCAGAAGGTAAATTTTACCTTGATGCGTGAATTGCCTGATCAGGAACTATTGATTGGCTTTAAAGCGCGTTATATGCCGGAAATAGTCGTCGATGTTGACGGTTTTCCTCTGGACGAAAGCTGCCCGATAAAAATGACATGGAATTTTCTAGTAGCTGAAGCAGAAGATGGTCGAGTCATCGTTAGCACCGAAACTCGCGCCTGGTGTCGGAGCCGTATGACACGCATGACTTTTTGGCCGTACTGGATATTAGTCAGGCCGTTTAGTGGTTTAATCAGAAGAATCATGTTACGTAAGATACGGCAATCCGCGCAATCAAACAGACAAGACACGCAGCCCTGCTAGTTCCCTATGAATGATGTTTGCAGCAGTGGGCAAACAAGGCAAAATCAAAAGAGTAAGCGCAGTTTACAATCAGAAATTGCGTAGTTCGTATTTTTTTTAATGTTGTCATCGCTAGTCAGCGACGATACGTAGAGTACACCTGGTATTTAGGCCTCTTCCAATTCCTTACGCTTGCCGACATGCGCATGGCTGTGATCGTGATCGTGATCGTGATCGTGATCGTGATCGTGATCGTGATCGTGATCGTGATCGTGATCGTGATCGTGATCGTGATCGTGATCGTGATCGTGATGATGAT